>JAIMZO010000049.1 GCA_020054965.1 Spirochaeta sp.
ACAGAGCACATAACGATTACCAATGATATCAGCTCCTGCAAATCCTGTTTCCCTTTTGTTCATTCCTCCAGCCTAGCAGAGAATGATGCCAATACCAGTGCAGAAAGAAATCACGGCAATAGTTGCAAGATAGCCACCTGTGGTGCTACATTGAAGTATGGCAACATTGATTACATCCCTGCAGAAGCACTTCCATGGGAGTGAGAGCTGTATCTGCATTACAGGAAGCGGAGGCAAAACCACTGCTTTGATACAGCTATCTGATGCCTACGCAGCTGAGATGAAGCGGGTCCTTGTCTCCACCACAACGAAAATACTTTACCCAGAAGACAGGGACTATCACTGTGACCGCTACTTCTGGGATGATGATGTGTTCTCATACCCATGCAAGAAGGGTGAGCGGGTTTTCTACGCAAGACGAGGTCCCATCAAGGCAGAAGCGCCGCCTCTCAAAGATCTCGAATATTTGAAGGAACACTATGATGTGCTCTTGCTGGAAGCAGATGGAGCTCGCAGGATGGGCCTTAAGCTACATAGTGAGCGGGATCCAGTGGTACCGGAATTCACTACCGCTACCTTGGCAATTGCTTCTTTTTCCGTCTTCGGCAAGCGACTCAGTGAACACTGCTTCGGATGTGAAGCCATGCCTGACCGTCTCATCGATGAAGAGACCTACTCCTTCTTGCTTACCCATCCAGAAGGCATCCAGAAAGGCATGAAGGGTGTTCACGCTATACTTTTCAACCAAGCAGAGAGAACCGACTGGAGCAAGATTGAGGAGATACGTAGAGCGTTCCCTGATCTGCCCTTGTTTTTTGGTTCCCTTGAGCAAAATGTTCTCATAGAAAGGAAAGTGCCATGAAACACACAGTATTTGAAGCAGCAGCATACTTGAGTGAACACAAAGAGGACTTTGTGTATGCAACCATCATCAGGACTGAAGGATCCACCAGCAGAAACCAAGGGTCCATGGTCATTGATACAAAAGGAAGGATCACCGGGACTGTCGGGGGAGGAGAGCTCGAGGCCTACGTACTCAGCCAGTCCCTCAACCTGATCAGCAATGATGAGACATACCGTCATATCCACTTCACCGTCCAGATGGAAGACGAGGTAAGTGTAGGTGTCGTCTATCTCTTCCTCCTCCGCTGTACCACGGATGTTGAGCGAAAAGCATTCATCGATTTCAGGCGGTGGGAGTCGTATGAACTTGACCATGTTTTTGGTCTGCAGTTGCAACCATCAGTGGCTTTGCTCGGACTCTGCGAAGGAGGAGCCACCATAGGGGATGTACATCCCACATTCCTCAGTCACGCCCAGGAGGCACTCAACAAGAAAAGTACCACCTTGGTGGAAACCGGCTCATGGACCTGTCATCTCAGTCTCCCGGTGAACTACCACAACCTCCTTCTGATCGGCGGAGGGCATGTTAACCAGGCAATCGCGGAACTCGCCCACTTCGTGGGGATTCCCACCCAGGTGGTTGAAACACGTGAAGACTTTGCCACGGAAGATCTCTTTACCTTCTCAAAAAAACGTGAGGTTGCCCCAACCCTTGCTGAAGCACTGAACAATGTCAAAACCGATGAGTATACAGCTTGTATTATTGCAAGCCATGCCTTTGGGCCAGAAACCACCAAATTGCTCCTGGAGAGGGACATTGCCTATCTTGGGGTGCTTGGCTCCAGGCACAAGGCAAAGAAGCTGCTTGCTTCCCTCACCCTTGAACAACATGATCTGAAGCGATTGCACTGTCCTATTGGACTGGACATCGGCACTGAAACCCCGCAGGAGATTGCACTTTCTGTACTAAGTGAAGTGATGAAGGTTTTCAACAACCGCAGTGGCCAAAGCCTCAAGCACAAGGCAAACAAGATGATTGTGGTCCGTGGGGGAGGCGACCTGGCTACAGGGGTCATCCTCCGTCTCTTCAGAGCAGGGTATCATGTCCTGGTACTGGAAACTGAGCAACCAACGGTCATCAGGAGAACCGTCAGTATCGCACAGGCAATGTACAGCAATACGATAACCATAGAGGGAGTGGAAGCATCCCGTTGCAATGACTTGAAGGATGCCTATGCAAAGATGGAAGCAGGCATCATACCTGTCCTGGCTGACCCGGAGGGTGAACAGATCAAGAGAGTAAAACCGGTCTGTGTGGTGGATGCCATCATGGCCAAGAAGAATATCGGCACCTCCATCACCGATGCTCCACTGGTAATCGCCCTCGGTCCTGGATTCGTGGCAAAAAAGGATTGTGACCTGGTCATTGAGACCATGAGAGGACATAGCCTTGCGAGAATCCTGAGTGAAGGATCCGCATTGCCCGACACAAGAACCCCAGGGGTCATCGCCGGATATGGCAAAGAACGGGTATTGCACAGTCCTGCAGCCGGTGTCTTCATGAGTGATCACCAGATTGGTGACCTGGTTAAGCAGGGTGAGGTGATTGCCAAGGTTGGGGATGTCGATGTCATCGCAACCATCGACGGAAAACTCAGGGGATTGCTGAACAATGGGCTGGAAGTTCCAGAACACTTCAAGATTGCGGATATCGACCCCCGTGGCGAGCATGCTGACCATACCACGGTAAGTGAGAAAGCCATGGCAATTGGAGGTGCTGTTCTGGAAGCCGTAGACGGGTTCCTCAGCAGAGCCTGAGACGATACAAACAGGGTCACACCCGGCTCTGGATAGGACCGGGTGTAGTGATCTTTCCATTATCCATTGCTGTCAGCAATGGATATTTTACCTTCAATCCGTTAGAATGGAGTAAACACACTGTCCTTGCCAGGAGGAACCATGGATAGGCAACATTACTACACACAACTGCTCAGTGCATTGAAACATGATATCGTCGAGCGCAGGACTATAATACAGGGTCCCTACACAGGAGATGAGGCAATCCTGCAGAACCAGAAGGTCATTGCCAGCCTTGGGAGAGGCGAGCATGACTGGGATGATCCCAGCTTCCTCAGGGAGCGACTTTCCAGTGATGTACATCTGGTCATCTTTGGAGGTGGTCATATTGCCCTCGATCTCTACCATCTCGCAATCGACCTTGCCTTACGGGTCACAATCGTGGACGATCGCCCAGAATTCTGTAATCAGGAACGGTTTCCACAGGCTACCTGTCTCTGTGCCTCGTTTGAAGAGGTTCTCGAAAGGCCTCAATCATGGATCAGACCGTATTTCATCATCACCACGAGAGGGCATGCCTATGATAGGTTCTGCCTGGAGAAGACACTACGCCTACCCCACTCCTACATAGGCATGATCGGCAGCAAGAAGAAGGTTGCAAACACCTTTGATGCCCTACGTGATGCAAACTACAGTGAAGCAGAACTTGCATCGGTGAAGGCTCCCATCGGTCTGGATATCGGTGCAGTGACTTCCTCGGAGATAGCTCTCTCCATTCTTGCGCAGGTCATCAGTGAATACCGCAAGAAGGAACAAGCGGTCAGGATCGATGAACAGTTGCTTGCCCGACAAGCAACCGGTGAGTGCCATATCCTCGTCCGTGTAGTGGAAAAACATGGTTCAGCCCCGTGTGAAATCGGTTTCCAGCTGGCCTTGTTTGCTGACAGGACCATGATGGGAACCGTTGGTGGAGGGGAGATTGAAGACAGGGCGATCAAAGAGGCACAGAAGATGCTCATGGATGCACAGATGCAAGACCATACGGTACGCTATGATTTGAGCAATGAACGTGCAGGCAGTATCGGGATGATCTGCGGAGGTGTGGCAACGTTGCTGTTTCAGCGCAGATGATACCCCTCCCCTACCATCTCATAGGCGAATAGCTGAGAAGCCTGTTCCTCATCATACGCAAAGTCCCAGCAACCCATCCTCTGGAAGATGGTACCACCAAACCCTTTCTTGAAGGTATAGAGACCACTCATCGGGTGGTGCATACCCACCGTAGGGGAGACCCCGAAGAGGTCATACTCAGTGCATCCCCATCTCTTAGCCAGCTGAATTGCATGCCACTGCAAGGCATAGGTGCTCATGGAGTTCCTCATCTGGGAGGAAGAGGCCCCATAGAGATAGGTTGCACGGTGTGCTGAACGACTGAGGAACATGGCACTGAGCGGCTGTCCATCAAAGAAAGCCATCAGAAGTACAATTTCAGCTCCCTCATCTTCAGCGCTGTACAGTGCATCAAAATATGAGCGGTCGTGCGACGTTATCCGGTTCCGTTCACAGGTCTCCTTGTACAGTGAGTGGAAGGTATCCAGGTGGTCTCTCCCAACCTGGCGGACTTCTACTCCCTTTCGTTGTGCAAGACGAATATTGTAACGGGTCTTGTGATGCATGCGAGAGAGAATTTGCTCTTCACTCCCCAGCAGATTCACGAACATGGTATTGCTGGGAAGCTGGTTCGAGACTGCTTTTCTCAGCTTCTTGTTGTTGGTCCCCCAGTTGAGTCGGAGATTCTGCGTGGTGAGGGAAACATCATCATCCCAGATTGATTGCCAGGGAAGGTCGTAGCGAAGCAGAAGACACTGGGAAGGTAGCTTTTCTTTTACGCTCATCGAAAGTTCCTCCAGGAATGGACCCATCCTCTCCTCATCAGGATTCAATACCGGTCCATAGGGAACATACCCAATGCTTTGGTACCGATTGACCGGTATCATCTGGACAAGGATGTCATCCAGGACATAGGAGGAGCCTGGTTTCCCATTAAGTTCAGAAAGCGGTGTTTTTATGTCAAATGCTTTGGTGTGGTATCCTTGGCTCTCCTTCACTTGAGACCAGAAATACGACTGATGCAGCAGAGGGGTATCATAGAGACCAGCAGGATTTTTTTCCTGCACCGTGAGATTCATTGCAAACTCCTAATAATAAGAAAACCATACCACAGAAAGAAAAAAGAGGGAAGGGAGATTAATTGTGAAGAAAGTATGAATACCGTACACTTCTCTTGTCTTGCTTGAACCAACGTTGGTAGAATCAAGTGAGGAAAATTATGCAATACAAAAGCATTCGTGCACGTTTGGCATTGACTACCTTTCTGGTTCTGGTGTGCTCCCTCATTGGCAGTATGTGGATTGCAAACCGCTCGTTTGCCACTACCATCAGGGAAACAACCTATGCAGAGCTCTCTGCAAAGGCAGAGTATCTGGCAACCCTCTCCAAGAACTCATCAGAACCATGGATGACGGAACATTTTGACTCGTATGCGGCTTCCACTGCAACCAGGATTACCATCATCAACAGGGAAGGCGTTGTTCTCTTTGACTCTGACTACGCAGCAGAGACGATGAACAACCACCTCTATCGCGAGGAAGTACAAGCAGCGTTGAGGAATGGGAGTGCTTCCAGTGAACGGCGGAGCAGCACCCAGAATCTTCCCGTCCTCTACTGGGCAGTAGCATTGGAAGACCATCCCACCATTGCCATACTGAGAGTCTCCAAGACGCTCAGTCAACTCTCCGGGTATCAGAAAACCTATCAGACTCTTTTCTTCCGAGGTATTGGTGTGCTGGTGCTCTTTTTCCTGCTCCTCACCTTCTTCGTCATCTCCATGATCACCCGCCCACTAGACCAGTTGAAGGAACTTGCTCGTAAATATGCAACAGGCGACCTCCAAGCACGACTGCATCTCTCTTCCCCCCAGGAACTCGCTGAACTCTCCCATACCATGGAAGAGATGGCCCAAGAGATCGAGGAAAAGATTTCTCAGGTTGAGTTCAGTAAGAACCAAGTGGAGGCCATTCTCAACAGCCTTAGTGAAGGGATTCTCCTCCTTGACCGAAACCTGAACATCAAGGTAGCAAACAGGGAGGCACAATTACTCTTCACTGACCAGAGGGGCTCCGTCCTCGACAAGAATCTTTCCCAGCTTATCAGTTCCAATGAGGTACGTACTCTCTGCAACGCCACACTACGGGATGGAGAGGAGAGGGAACTCACCATTGAGCAATATGGCCACCTTTTTGGGCAGACTGCACGAATTGCAGGAAAACAACAGGTGCGGGAATTGAGGATGCTCACCTGTGCTGTCCGATCATCCGAAGGAATCATCAACTCAGTGGTACTCTCCATAAATGACATGACAGAGTTGAAACGCCTTGAGCAAATCCGAAAGGATTTTGTAGCTAATGTAAGTCATGAACTCAAAACCCCCATTACCTCAATTGCAGGATTTGCGGAAGCACTCACAGAGACACAGAAGCCAGAGGAGATCATCCACTTCTCAAAAATCATCAGCAGGCAAGCCAACCGAATGCGACAACTTGTTGAGGATTTGTTGTTGCTCAGCAGTCTGGAGCAAGAACAGCATAATGCTTCCATGAGCTGGACCACCCTGGAGCAAATCATAGGGGAAACGGAAGAAGCTTGTTCCTATCGGTTCGAGGAACGCGGCAGCAGCCTGCACATTGTCTCAGACAATCCAGATAATCTCCTGCTCTATGTCAATGAAAATCTGATCGCCCAGGCGTTGACCAACTTGGTGATCAATGCATTGAACTACTCTGAACCAGGGTCAAAGGTCCATCTCTCGGCAAGAGTACGTGAGGACCAGATTATCTTCAGCGTCAAGGACCATGGTATTGGTATACCCAAGGATGTCCAGGATAGGATTTTCGAGCGGTTCTACCGGGTTGATGCAGCGAGAAGCAGGAGCCAGGGAGGAACCGGTCTTGGTCTCTCCATAGTAAAACATATCGTGAATGTCCACGGGGGAAAACTCTCGCTTGAGAGTGAACTGAAAAAAGGAAGCACCTTCACCATCACACTCCCGAGGATGGGTGGGAACCTGAAGGACCTGCAGAAACGAAGTGAAGAACTCTACAAAAACCACTAAGGAACATCCCCCCCTTGGGGAGGATGTTGCATCGTGATCCAACTTCTGGGGTTTCCTATTCTGTCTTTTTCGGTCCATTGAGCTTCGGTCGTTGCCCCTTGTCCATGTAGACAATCCAGCGGCATATGGTCGTCACATGGTCCCCATATCGTTCCATCTCCTTCGTCAGATAGAAGAGATTGAGAACACGTTCCATCTCTCTCTCTGTCTCTGGCCGGAGAGCAAACAGATCGGCATTCAAGGCATCCCGCTCTGCATCCATCTTGTCGTCAAGGGCTGCAACCTCGATGGCCTTCTCTGCCTTCACATCAATGAAGGCTTCAACAACCTTACGGGTCATCGTAGCACCGAGCAGTGCCATTTCACTGATACGCTCTACGAACGGGATGAACATTGCCTCCTCTTCACTACTTGCCATCTTGGCCATATGAGCGGCATGGTCACCCATGCGCTCCAAGCTGGATACAATCTTTATCCCTGCAATGATATGGCGCATATAGTGGCCATAAGGGGTCTCGCTTACCAGGAGTCGCACCGCATCGTTCTCCACCATCTCCTGCAGCTGGTCGATGAACCAGTCGTTGGCAATGACTTTCTTGGCCAACTCCACATCGTGGTTTCTGAACGAATATTGTGCCTGGTAGATTGCTTCCTCCACCCGATTCACCATTTGAATGAGCATTTCTTGGAAGAATTGCATCTTCTCATCAAGCTTACTGATAGTTTGGTCCATGATTTCCTCCTCGGATCAACCGAATTTTCCAGAGATGTACTCTTCCGTCTTTTTGTGTGCCGGGTTAAGGAACAGCTGCTCGGTGGGAGCATACTCCTCCAGATACCCTGTCCGATTCTCATCAACCATGAAGAATGCGGTATTGTCTGAAACACGGGATGCCTGACCCATGTTATGGGTGACAATGACAATTGTATAATACTTCTTCAATTCGAGGATCAATTCCTCGATGCGGCCTGTTGCAATGGGATCGAGCGCTGAGGCCGGTTCATCCATCAGTATCACCTCCGGCTGTACGGCCAGGGTCCTTGCAATGCAAAGACGCTGCTGCTGTCCTCCACTGAGGCGAAGGGCATTTTGCTTAAGCTTATCCTTGACCTCATCCCAGAGAGCCGCCTTCTGCAGGCTCGTCTCCACCAGTTCGTCATAATTCCCTCTGAATCCATTGATTTTTGCACCCCAGGTTATATTCTCATAAATTGATTTTGGGAATGGATTGGGTTTCTGGAACACCATGCCGATGCTTCTTCTGATCAGAACCGGGTCAATATCCTTCGCGTAGAGATCATGGCCATGGAACAGTACCTTGCCATCGATCGTTGCCCCCCTGATCATGTCATTCATCCTGTTGATGCTTCTCAGTACCGTACTCTTCCCACATCCTGAAGGTCCAATGAATGCAGTAACCTGTTTCTCATAGATGGGAAGGGATGTATCCTTGACTGCATGGAAATTGCCGTAATGGATATTCACATCCTCCAGGGTTATGATTTCCTGTTTTATATCCGGTTTGGGTTTTCCAAGGAACTCAAAACTTTCTGCTTCTGTTGCTTGCATTACTTTCATGCTGCCATCCTCTTTTTCTTGGCGAGTTTGTCTCTGAGATAGATTGCCCCACTGTTCAATACAAGCAGAAGTACCAACAAGACAATGATGGCTGCTGCTGCAATATTGCGGTATGAACCCTGGGGACGAGCCGACCACTGGTAAATCTGAATCGGCAAGGTCGTGAATTTCGAGAAGATACTGGAAGGGTCAACGCTGATGAACGTCGAGGCACCGATTACCACCAGCGGCGCAGTCTCTCCCAAAGCCCTGGAGAGAGCGAGAATCGTTCCGGTCAAAATCCTGTCAAAACTGACGGGAAGCACCTGGCTCCAGATGGTCTGCCACTTTGTAGCTCCCACTCCATAGCTGCTCATCCTCAGTGAATCGGGTACACCCTTGAGTGCTTCCTGGGTGTTGATGATAATAATCGGGAGTACCAACAATCCCAAGGTTAG
>JAIMZO010000050.1 GCA_020054965.1 Spirochaeta sp.
CGGCCACTCATCTCCTATCTGCTCCAAGGAAAGACTGACGAGCAGAAGATGACCTACCGTGATGCGGACTTCTATGAAAAACATAGCGTCCGTCTCCTTTTAGGAAGAAAAGTGGAGAAGATTGAAGCAGAGACCCAACTACTCACCTTGGACGATGGGGTGGTCATGCAGTATGACAAGCTGCTGATCGCAACCGGTTCTCTTCCCTTCATTCCTGCTATGAAAAATCTTGAAGAGGTAGCGAAAAAACACACCTTCCTCTCCTTGTCTGATGCAAAGGAGCTTGAATCAGAGCTGCTTCCCACGAGCCGGGTGCTTGTCATCGGTGCCGGCTTGATCGGGCTGAAGTGTGCAGAAGGGATCCTTGAGCGCGTGCAATCAGTAACGGTGGTCGATTTGGCAGGGAGGATACTCTCCAGCATCCTAGACGAGGAAGGATCGCTTCGGGTGCAAAGACATCTGGAACAGGCAGGAATTCGTTTCCATCTTGAAGACAGCGTACGTGAGTTCTGCGGCCAGGAGGCACTCCTGAGTAGTGGCAAGGTTGTAGGATTCGATATCCTGGTCATGGCAGTGGGGGTCAAGCAAAACATACAGTTGGCAAAAGATGCAGGGCTTGCGGTAAACAAGGGCATTCTCATTGACCAGGCATGCCGAACCAGTGATGCACATATTTGGGCCGGGGGGGACTGCAGTGAAGGATGGGAACTCCTGAGTGGAGAGAGACGGAATCTTGCACTCTTGCCGAATGCATACATGCAGGGCGAGAGTGCCGGATACTCCATGGCCGGAAATGAGCATCGCTTTGAAAATGCCATCGCCATGAATGCAATTGGGTTCTTCGGCTTGCATATCATCACAGCCGGGATGTATGAGGGTGAGGATCTCTGCTTTACCACAGAGAGTGGGTACAAGCGGCTCTTCATCAAGGACCATCACCTGGTTGGATGCATCCTGATAGGGGACCAAGTCCTGAGGGGTGGCATCTACATTGACCTGATCAGAAGCAGGACAGACCTCAGAACACTCGATTTTGCCATGATCAGCAAGCAACCAGCCTTGATGGCTTTTGCACAGAAGGTGAGAAGCGAACAGCTAGGGAGGGCACAATGACACAGATAGACGTAGGGATGATGGAGTACCGGCATCTCAATGCACAAATACGGGAGAGCAAGGCAAAGCAATTCATACTCTCCTCTGTAACCGGTCAGCGCTACATCGGCTGTGCCCAGAAGGATAAGATCATCACCATAAACGGTACCCCGGGCAATGGTCTTGGTTCCTATCTCGATGGGGCGACGCTTATCGTGAACGGCAATACACAGGATGCAACCGGGGATACCATGAATGAGGGAACAATCATCGTGCATGGCTCCTGTGGCGATGGGACAGGGTATGCAATGCGCGGGGGAAAGCTCTATATCCGTGACAGTGCGGGGTACCGCTGTGGCATCCATATGAAAGCGTTTGAGGAGAAACAACCACTGCTGGTCATAGGAGAGCGGGCAGGCAGCTTTCTTGGTGAGTATCAGGCAGGGGGAATCATCATTGTGTTGGGAAGGAACCAAGAAGGAAAGGCTCCAGTAGGTTATTTCTGTGGGACGGGGATGCATGGTGGCACAATCTATTTGCGCTGTGATACACTTCCTCAGGGGTTGCCACCACAGGTTGCAGTACGCGATGCCGATGAAGAAGATAAAGCACTTCTTTCCAATCTTCTGGATGAGTACTGTACCCTGTTCGAGTTTGACAGAGAACAGTTGCTTGCATCCCATTTTTTTGTACTGAGTGCAAACAGCACCACACCCTATCGGATGATGTATACCCATGTATGACAGAGGGAGGAGAAGGATGATGAGTAATACCCAGCAAGAGGTGATGCAGTTCATCAAGGAACAGGATGTTCGGTTCGCCCGACTGGTATTCTGCGATATTTTCGGACAGATCAAGAATATTTCCATCTCGGCAAGTGAGCTGGAACGGGCTTTTTCCAGTGGTATCAGTTTTGACGCATCCTCGGTGAAAGGATTCCTTGAGGTTGAGGAGAGCGACCTGTTGCTCTTTCCCGACCCTGCCACCCTCTCCATTCTCCCTTGGCGTCCAGCCCAGGGACGTGTGGTGCGGTTCTTCTGCTCGATCAAGAAACCCGATGGAACCCTCTTCGAGGGAGACACACGCTCCCTCTTGCAGGAGACAGTAAGAAAAGCCGCTTTGCAGGGCTACTCCTTCACAGTGGGACCTGAGTGCGAGTTCTATCTCTTCAAGACCGATGAGAACGGCAAGCCAACCTACCAACCCTTGGATGAGGGCACCTACCTTGATGTTGCACCCTTGGACAAGGGGGAGAATGTACGAAGGGAGATTTGCCTGACCCTTGAGCAGATGGGCTTCTACACCGAACGCAGTCATCATGAGTCAGGACCAGGCCAGAATGAGATTGATTTCAAGTACGGAAACCCTGTTGAGGCGGCAGACGACTTCATCACGTTCAAATCAGTGGTAAAGACCATCTCAGACCGTAGTGGATTGTTCGCTTCATTCCTCCCCAAACCATTGCAGGGAGAGAGTGGAAGCGGACTACATTTCAACCTGTCCATCAAGGCAGAGGGAGAGCAGTACAGCAAGCTTGAAACGGCAATGAGCGCTGGAATCCTGAACAGGATCCAGGAGATCTCCCTCTTTCTCAATCCACTTGCAAACTCCTTTGAGCGCCTCGGTTCTTTCGAAGCTCCCAAGTATGTGGGATGGGGCCGGGCAAACCGCTCGCTGCTTATCCGCATTCCCTATACCAGTGGGGAATACCGCCGGATTGAGGTGCGTTCAGCCGACCCAGCCTGCAACCCATACCTCGCCATCACCTTGCTGCTCAGTGCAGCCTTGGAAGGAATCCGGGGGAATCTTCCCCTCGAGGAAGAGTACCAGGGATCGGCATACCAAAAGCAGACAGGGCGCCTGCTCCCCTCCTCCTTGGCCGAAGCCATGGAACTTGCAAAGAACAGCGAGTTTGTGCAATCCAACATACCTGGTCGTCTGCTCACCTGCTTTCTTGATGCAAAGGGAGCGGAGTGGAGGTCCTATGAGACGGCTGTAGACCCGTTTGAGGCGAGTCGAAAAGCGTATTTCCTCACGACGTAAGAGGGGGGTCCATGCTTCGAGCGCTGGTTGTATCATCAACACAGAAAGGAAGTGACTCATTGTGTTCGCTCATGCGAGAGCACGACCGATCCATTGAGCTCCTTCACTGTCTGAGCGCAGGAGAGGCCCGGCGGCTGGTACTCGACCAGGAACTCGACTTGGTGGTCATCAATGCTCCTCTGTTGGATGAATCAGGGGAGGAACTGGCCGTCATGGTGGTACAACAGAGTCTGGCAGGATCCATCCTGGTAGTACGGAACCAGTACTTTGAACAGTGTGAGGCACTGTTCTCGGAGCAAGGGGTGCTTGTGGTCAGCAAACCGGTGATCCGCCAGATGTTCTTCCAAGCCCTCAGCCTTGCACGATCAATGCGTCGTCGGTTGACAGCAATGCATACAGAGAATGAGAAACTCCACAAGAAGATTGAAGAGATCAAGATCATCGACAGGGCAAAATGGGTCTTGATCGAAAACCTTGGCATGGATGAGCAACAAGCACACCGTTACATGGAAAAGCAGGCGATGGATCTGCGCAAAAGTCGGTATGCCGTTGCTCTCTCCCTACTGAAGACCTACCAGATGTGAAACAAGAGACAAGGAGAATGATATATATGGCCAAACACATTTTTGTGACGGGCGGGGTCGTTTCGGGCCTCGGCAAAGGCATCACTGCTGCATCACTGGGGAGACTCTTGAAAGCAAGGGGACTGAAGATTGCAGCCCAGAAGCTCGACCCCTATATGAACGTGGACCCTGGAACAATGAGTCCATACCAGCATGGGGAGGTCTTCGTGACCGAGGATGGTTCAGAGACCGACCTCGACCTTGGTCACTACGAGAGATTCATTGATGAGGATCTGAACAAGTACAGCAACCTCACCAGCGGAAGGGTGTACTGGAACGTGCTGAGCAAGGAACGCAGCGGAGCCTACTTGGGATCCACCGTCCAGATCATTCCCCATGTAACCACGGAGATAAAAGAGGCAATCTACGCATTGGACAGGAAGACCGAAGCCGAGGTAATCATTACCGAAATCGGGGGAACCACTGGTGATATCGAGAGCCAACCCTTTTTGGAGGCCATCAGACAGATAGGGCACGAGGTGGGACAAGACAACTGTCTTTTCATCCATGTAACGCTGGTTCCCTACCTGAAAAGCAGCGCGGAACACAAGAGCAAGCCTACTCAGCACTCAGTGAAGGAGTTGATGGCTAGCGGGATCTTTCCCGATATCATAGTAACGCGCAGTGACGAACCGCTGGAGGAGAGCATCAAGGACAAGATCGCCCTGTTTTGCAATGTGAAGCGCGACTGTGTCATCGAGAACAAAACGGTACCGGTGCTCTACGAGGCTCCAATGATGCTGAGAGCCGAAAAACTCGATGAGATTGTCTGCAGGGAGCTGAAGCTGGAAACCAGAGAGCCAGACCTCTCTGAATGGAAGACAATGCTGAAGCGTATCGAAGGTGCAAAGAAACAGGTCCGCATCGCCTTGGTGGGAAAATATATCCAGCTGCATGACGCCTACCTCAGTGTGATGGAAGCACTCAAGCATGGTGGGTGGGAGCATGGAGCCGAGGTCCAGATAGACTGGGTGGACAGTGAGGAGGTGACCAAGGATACGGTAGATGCGCTCCTGTGTAAAGCTGATGGAATCCTCGTTCCTGGAGGCTTTGGGGACCGGGGTATTGAAGGAAAAATACTTGCAGCCCGGTATGCCAGGGAACAAAGGATCCCCTACCTTGGAATCTGCCTCGGGATGCAAATCGCCGTCATAGAATTTGCCCGCCATGTAGTAGGGTTCCTAGATGCACACTCCTCTGAATTTGCCCCCGATTCCAAGCATCCGGTTATCGCCCTGATGCCAGACCAGCGGGGCAACATCCCCAAGGGAGGTACCATGCGCCTCGGTACCTACCCCTGCATGGTGAAACCGAATACGCTCATGAGCAAGGTATACAAGGAATCTGAGAGTACCAGAGAGCGTCACCGGCACCGCTATGAGTTCAACAATGAGTTCAGGGAAATCCTTCAGGAAAATGGCCTTGTCATCAGTGGCACCAGTCCTGACGAAACCTTGGTGGAGGCTGTGGAGCTCTCATCCCATCCGTTCTTCATCGGAGTGCAGTACCACCCCGAGTTCAAGAGCAGGCCGAACCGTCCACACCCGCTTTTCAGTGGCTTCATTGCCGCATCCCTCGGACAGCAGAGTTGACAGTTTGCCTTCTCTGCGATAATTTTGTGTATGCGTTCAGCGGGGCCATAGCTCATCTGGTAGAGCAACTGGTTCGCAATCAGTAGGTGGAGGGTTCGAGTCCCTTTGGCTCCAGCATACAGACCCGTCTCATAAGAGGCGGGTTTGTTGTATCTTCCCGGAGCAAAAACCTTTTCAGTCTCACCACTTCACGATTGCCTTTTTAAATGTACAATGGTAAACTGCAACAACTTGCAACACAGGATGGAATGAGAGACCCAATACATCCCCTACCGTCCTGGAAGCAAGTATGCTTAGGAAATTCGTTTCCATAGAAAGGAGTGTTGAGATGAAAAAACTACTGATGACACTGGTAGTCCTTCTTACATTGGGTCTCCTGTTTGCAGCAGGTGGTACAGAAACCAAGGCTGAGACAGAAGAAATCACCTTGGAGTGGTGGACGTGGGATCCTGATATGCTTGAACAGAACAAGCAGATCATCAGCGCCTTCGAGGCGGCCAACCCTGGGGTAACAATCAATAACACCATAGTGGGAACCAAGGAGTATTGGACCAAGATCCGCATCCAGGCCAACCAGAACAAGCTTCCTGATGTCTTCACGATGAGCTCTGGGTACATTGAGGAGTGGGCGAAAGCCGGCCTTTTGTACAATCTTGATTCCTTCATCAAGAATGACGACACTTTCACAAACTTCTATCAGTCCATATTCGATACCAGTAAAGAGATCAGCAACACGGAAAGTTACTATTCCATCCCCTTTGCATTGGTTACCACGGTGCTCTATTACAACAAGGATGCATTCGACGCCGCCGGGGTTGCCTATCCGAGTGATGACTGGACCTGGGATGACTTCAAGAAAGCAGCCAAGCAGCTCACCATCGACAAGAACGGGGACGGAAAAACCGACCAGTGGGGACACTGGTTCTATGGCCGCTACGCGCACATAGAACCTTGGGTCTATGCAAACAATGGAAAACTCATTGACAAGAACTCCATGCAATTCAATCCTGACAAGAATGCCATGGATGCCATCAGGATGCTGACTGACCTTGTTCTCGTTGACAAGGTTGCCCCTCCCCAGAAAGATATGACCAGCTTCCAACAGCAGGATGTCTTCAGCCAGGGAGTGGCAGCAATGTGGGTCGATGGTTCCTGGTTCGTCGATACACTCCGAAAGAATGTAGGCGATGACATGCGATGGGGCATTGCACGGGTTCCCAGTGGACCTGCAGGACCGAGCAATCTTACCTATGGATGGCCAGACAGCTATGCCCTCGCACCAAACACCAAGCATCCTGAAATGGCATGGAAGTTTGCCAAGTACGTTGCAGGAGAGGGAATCAGCCTGGATGTATACATGGCAGGAAAGATTCCCTCTGCAAAGAAACTAGCAGAAGATCCCCTGTTTGCCGATCCCAGCAAACAGCCAGGAGAAGAGATGAACCTCCTCAGAGAACAAGCGAGCGGCCCAATGACCACCAGCTACACCATGGGATGGAGTGAATGGAGAGGATATGGTGGCTCTGAGTCTCTTGGGCTCAACGGTACCATTGATGCAATCATCAACAGCCATATGGGCTTTGACGAGGCCTTTCAGAAGGGAACAGAGAACATCAACGCTGTCTTGAAGCGGTACTACAAGTAGATTACAATTTTTATAGGTTGGTTGCCTGGCCTTCCAGGCAACCACATTGTTAGTAAGGAAAACAATTGATGACCCAACCACCGTACCGATGGCACAGTAAGATAACCCCATGGGTATTCATAATCCCTACGGTGATCGGACTGCTTGTGTTCAGGCTTATTCCAATCGTTTCCTCCCTGTACCTCAGCTTTACCGATTGGAATCTCTTGAGCTCCCCTGCATTCATCAAACTCGGGAATTATCAGGAACTGCTTTCCAGTGAGGAGTTCATCGGAATTGTACTGAATACCCTGCAGTTCTCCTTGATCTACGTTGTTGGCTCCATCGTCTGTGGACTTGCCCTTGCCGTTCTTATCAATGTACGGATCAAGGGAATTTCCTTCTTCCGCTCAGCCATCTATCTCCCCGTGGTAACCTCTGCTGTAGCCGTGGGGATCATCTGGAACTGGATGCTCGGCCCCACCTATGGGTTGGTGAACAACCTTATCGAGGCGATTGGGCTGACCCCTCCATACTGGCTTGGCGATACCCGCCTTGCCCTGAACACCGTAGCTTCGGTGCAAGTGTGGAAGATGAGCGGCTACTATATGATCATCTTCCTCGCCGGTTTGCAGGGAATAAACAGGGATACGCTTGAATCAGCAAGGGTCGATGGGGCCAATGCATTCCAGAGTTTCTTCAGGATTACCCTGCCCATGCTGATGCCAACCCTGTTTTTCGTACTCACCATCACCATCATCGACTCGTTCAAGAACTTCGAGCTGATCTATGCCATGACCAAGGGAGGCCCACAGAACGCGAGCAACACCCTGGTCTATGATGTCTACCTCAATGCTTTCGTCTACTATCGGGTAGGCTATGCCTCAGCGGTCGCCTACATCCTTCTGATATTCGTAGGCTTGATGACCATTTTCAACTTCTACATCAAGAAGCATCTTGTCCAGAACTTGGATTAAGGAGGAGACGATGAAACAAAAAAACGCAGACCGATATCGTCTTCTCCTGATCACCATTGTTGCGATTCTCTATATCTTCCCTTTCCTCTGGATGGTCTCCAACTCATTCATGTCGGAGAAGAACATCTTCTCCGTACCCCCGAAATTCATCCCCGACCTTCTCTTCACCGACCAGATGTTCGATAATTACAAGGAAGTCTTCACCCAGTACAACTTCGGCCGCTATACCGTAAACAGCCTCTGGGTTTATGCCCTGGCAGCATTTGGACAGATCCTGGTCTGTTCGCTTGCAGGATTCGCACTATCAACCATGCAATTCAAGGGAAAGAATCTTATTTTTTCCCTCCTGATCTTTACACTCATGATCCCCGTTCAAGTGACCATCATCCCCGAGTATTATCTCTTTCTCAAACTCAACTGGATGGACACCTATCTCCCCTTGATCGTACCCTCTTTCCTTGCTGGAGCCTTTGGGACCTTTATGCTCAAGGAGTTCTTTGCCCAAGTACCCCGCCCGTTGTTTGATGCAGGGATCATGGATGGGGTGAATGCCTACCAGATGTTTGCACGCATCTACCTGCCCCAGGCAACCAGCCCTTTAGCTACCCTCTTCATCATAGCCTTCATGAACAACTGGAACGATCTGCTACGCCCCATGCTCTATATCTCGAGCAGGAATCTCTATACTGTTACCCTTGCCCTCTCCCAGTTCAAGAAACAATACGGTGTCAAATGGAACCTATTGCGGGCAGGAAGCTTACTCT
>JAIMZO010000051.1 GCA_020054965.1 Spirochaeta sp.
ACAACAATGTTCGTTTCATTAATCTTTACTCCTTCTTCGTGTATGGCGGATAGCCCATACAAAGATGATGGTGGAAACTCCGGCTCCTACAGCTGCCTCGGTGATGGCAACGTCTGGAGCTCTAAGTATCGTGAACATCAGGGCGCTGAGCATGCTGAGTGCAGAGAGGGCAATCACTGAATGCAACAAATCCCTGGAGAGCAATGCAAAGCAGCCAAGAGCAAGAATCATAGTGAGAAGCAGGATGGTCATAGGCTCTTATCCTCCCTCTTCATCGCTGATCGTTGTCGGGAGGCATCCTCACTCTCCCATATGAACTTGGCTACGATTGAGGAGCCTGTGGGAGCAGAAATGAGGAAAAATACCAGAATTATGAAAATACGTGCTCCACTTGCGAGCGTTGGAGAGAGCAAGAGCAGGGCGATCAGGTAAGAGAAAACTGCGGTGGTTCCGCATAAGGAACCAGCATGGAGACGGGAGTAAGGGTCTTTGAAACGGAAGAGCCCAATCATCCCGAACAGACCAAAGAAGGTTCCCACCAGAAAGGCTATCAATGCCAGGATCTCTCGTATAATCATCAGTTCTCCTTCCGGTCTTTGAGGAACCGGGTGATCGCAAGGAATCCTAGGAATCCAAAGATGTCATAGACCAAGGCAACATCCAGATACAGTGTACGCCCGACCCTGATCCCCCAAAGTACCAGCAGGGCAAGGGAGACAGCGCTCAGTACATTCAAGGCAACCAATCGGTCACTTGCGGTGGGTCCGAGCAGCAACCTCAGCAATGTGCCGAGGGCAAAGAAAATCAGCATCACAAGCATTGCCTGGAGGAGTATATCTGTCATAGCCATGTCCTCCCCAGTGCATGTTCGAGTTTTGTCTTGACTGCTTCCCCTGCTGCTTTTGCATGGGTGGTGGTGCATAGGAGCCAGTGTACGGTAAGATGGTCGTCATTAAGATCAAGGGTCATGGTTCCTGGAGTGAATGTGATGGCATTTGCCAGTACCGTCCTTGCGAGATCACTGCGAAGATGGGTCCTGAAGTGTACAATCCTTGGATTGGTGTTCCCTGTTATGACAGCTTTCACTACTTGATAACTCGATTGATACAAGGAAAGGACCATAAGAAACAGGAATCTCAGGAGAGCCCAGAGGTGAGGGATGAAAAAGCGCAGGTTTGCCTCATGTTCGGGAAGGAAGATGTGATAGGTGAGTGCTGCAGTTAAAACTGAGGCCCCAAGCCCAAAGAGCAGGCTGAAAAGGCCCAAGTCGGCGGTGAACAAGACCCAGACGAAGTACAAAAACAAGGTGGTCAGCACAAAACGCAGGATCGCCCAGACTCGTCTGCTATTCATTCAATCCTCCTGACGAATAATCCTATCCAAGAAAGCCTTGCTGGTTTCTGCACCCAACAAGTCATTACGAAGAGCCTCATTATGTAGGAGACGGGCAAGTCTGCTGAGAATTTTCAGGTGAAAACTTGCACTACTCTGTGGGCCAACCAAGAGAAATACCAAGCGGACCTTTTTGCCATCCATTGCTTTCAGGTCCAAGGGAGGGTCAATGCGCATTACCGCCATGAGTGTTTTTGCCATGGATGGGCAACGGGCGTGTGTGATGGCACACTCTTCTCCCATACAGGTGGTGTGGAATCCTCCATCGATGACCTTCTGCATCAGATGTTGGGGTGCAAGGTCAGGATGCGTACTGCTCAGCTGTTCAGTCAATGTCTTGATGATGGTCTCAATTGAGTGTTCTTCTCTATCGAGCAAGATACACGACTCGTCAATCAATCTGCTAATTCCTTCCATGACTACACCTCTTCTGCTTCCCTTACCAGGCCGGCTGCCCAATCAACTGGCAGCGTGAACATGATTCCGGTTCCTGGATTATCCAGACTTCCAACAATCTCCTCTACCAGTTTCTTTGCTTGCTGAACCACTTCTTCGTTGTGTACAACTGAAAAAATTGTCTTGTTGTAGGGTTTGTTGCCTTTCATGAAGTCCTTGAATCCTTCAAAAAGGGGGACCTCATAGGTTAGGAATCGTCCCATCCCCTCACTGTCGAGGATGGTGGAACCGGTGATGCCCGCCTCTACATAGGCTTCCATGACCTCTTCCAGAAACGCTTCGTTGTTCAAGACGAAAACCAGTAGTTTCATTGAATCCTTCCTGCATCAAGGGATATATGGATGGTACCATGGAGAGATGGCACAGGTCAAACGTAATCAGTATGCATAGATTTTGAATATTCATGCAGTTTACGTGGTTTGGTATTGACAGATACCACGAGAGAACGGTAAGGTTTTTTCATGAAAACGAATCAGAGCTGTGTCCATCACCATCATCTCTTGTGTAACCGACCGTAGGCAGGTGGGCTCTGGACCTCTCTATACAGACCTCCGCATGTCGCGGGGGCTTTTTTTATCCCCAGGAAGGAGAAAATCATGGCTGAAGTAGTACGAATTGCAATCCAAAAGAGCGGAAGGCTGAGCGAGAAATCTCTGCAGATCATCAAGAACTGTGGAATCAAGTTCGGCAGTGATGCACGTGTCCTGAAGGAGGAAGCTTCCAACTTTCCCCTGGAGTTTCTCTATGTGAGAGATGATGATATCCCCTCATATATCCGCGATGGAATCGCCGATGTTGGGATTGTTGGAAGAAATGAGTATGATGAACAGGCCATCGACTTGGAAGTGCTGCGGGACCTAGGCTTTGCCAAGTGCCGGCTTAGCATTGCAGTCCCCAATGATTTCGTCTACCAGGGGCTCTCTTCTCTGGAAGGAAAGCGAATTGCAACCAGCTACCCAAACATCCTGGGTGGAATCCTGAAAGCGAGAGGGGTTTCGGCAAGCTTTGTCCAGGTCTCCGGGTCTGTGGAAATAACTCCTGCTGTTGGGATTGCTGATGCCATTTGTGATCTGGTTTCTACCGGAGCAACCTTGGCGATGAACGGGCTGAGGGAAGTGGAAAGTCTCTATACATCCACTGCTGTCATGATCGGGCGCAAGCAGATGGCTAGTGTTGCAAAACAACGCATTCTTGACCGTCTGATGCTTCGTCTTGATGCGGTCATGAAGGCCTCTTCCTATAAGTACATCATGTTTAACCTTCCCCAGGAGCATCTGGAGCAGGTGGCTCACATCATCGGTGGTATGAAGAGTCCTACTGTCACTCCACTGATGGAAAAGGGGTGGGTCTCTGTACAAACCGTTGTGGCAGAGGATACCTTTTGGGAGGACTTTGAACAGCTCAAGGCCCTTGGTGCACAGGGGATACTCGTAACCCCGATAGAGAAGATGACGGAATAGGAGGAATCATGGCCTTTCTAGAGCGGTATGATAATCCACCGGATGAGCAGTTGAAGACATTGCTTACACGGAATCTGGATACAACGCGGTCGGTGACCAAACAGGTTTCCGCAATTCTGGATGCAGTGAAGGCGGAAGGCGATGCTGCCCTCTTTCGCTTTGCTTCAGAGTTCGATGGAGTTACCCTTTCATCCCTCTCCGTGTCCCCCGAAGAGAGGAAAGCAGCAGAGGCACAAGTGGATGATGCACTGAAGCAGGCTCTCAGCCAGGCCTATGCCAATATCCATAGCTTCCATGCTGCGCAGATGCCCATTGGTGAGCAGGTAACGGTTGCTGAGGGTATCTCTCTCTCCAGGAAGGTAGTTCCTCTTGATCGGGTTGGGCTCTATATCCCTGGTGGTACCGCACCGCTGTTCTCCACTGTCTTGATGTTGGCAATACCAGCCTTGGTTGCTGGGTGTCCAGAGGTGGTCCTCTGCACCCCTCCAGGAAAACAAGGAACGGTTCACCCCGCCATTCTCTATGCTGCAAAGCTGTGTAATGTGAAGGAAATCTATGCAGTGGGTGGTGCGCAGGCTATTGCTGCCATGGCATATGGGACCCAGTCCATCAAGGCAGTGGACAAGATTTTCGGCCCAGGCAACCAGTATGTGACTGAAGCAAAGGTACAGGTCAGCAGTACTACCTGCGCCATCGATATGCCGGCAGGTCCGAGTGAGGTGATGGTCGTTGCCTCTCCTGCCTCCAACCCGGCTTTTGTAGCCAGTGACTTGCTCAGCCAGGCTGAACATGGAAGAGATAGCCAGGCGATGCTCGTTGTGCAGGGGGAAAAAAGAGAAGGAAATGAGTTTATCGATCGGGTGGAAGAAGCGATAGCCAAGCAACTTGCCGAATTACAGAGAACAACCTTCTTAGAGCAGAGTCTTGCCGGTTCCAGGGCCTTTATTGTCCCTGACCTGGACTCCTCTGCTCACATGGTCAATGCATATGCCCCTGAACACCTGATCATCGATCTGGGAGAAACCGAGGATGATGCATTGCTGGAGAAGGTGGTCAATGCTGGGTCGGTATTCCTTGGACCTTACTCCTGTGAGAGTGCAGGGGATTATGCAAGCGGTACAAATCACACCCTTCCCACCAATGGATGGGCACGTTCGTACAGCGGGGTGAGTACCGATTCATTCATCAAGAAAATCACGGTGCAGAAAATCAGCAAGGAAGGCCTTGCCTCTCTTGCGCCAACCCTGCTCTGCATGGCAGAGCAGGAGCAGTTGGGTGCTCACCGGGGTGCGGTTGCAGTACGTTTGGGAGGAGAGAGATGAGAGAGTTGCTGAGAAGGAACATTGCCAATTTGACCCCGTACAGCTGTGCGCGTAATGATTTTTCCGGGAAAGCCGAGGTCTATCTCGATGCGAACGAGAATTGGCAGGATTTTGTCGAGAAAGCAGATGCAAACCGCTATCCAGACCCACTCTCGGTTGCAGTGCGCAAAAAGGTCGAAGAGGTGCTTGGCCTTCCTTTTTCGAAGACCGTTTTGGGCAATGGCAGTGATGAGTTGATCGACAATCTGCTCCGCTGTTTCTGTGAACCAGGAAAAGACTCAATCTTGCTCATGCCCCCCACCTATGGTGCATACAAGGTATTTGCAGACATCAATGATGTACGGGTCTCTACTGTTTCCTTGACTCCTTCGTTCCAGATTGATTTTCCTGCACTTTCAGAATTCTTGCACCATGAGAAGGAGAACAGAAGCAGGGAAGGAAGGCTCAAGTTGCTCTTCATCTGCAGCCCAAACAATCCTAGTGGGAATGCTTTTCCCCTTGACGAGGTGAAGCAAATATGTGAGCTCTTTGATGGCATTATCGTGGTTGATGAAGCGTACTATGATTTCAGCGAGAAGGAGAGTGCGGTCAAGTTGTTGGACTCCTACCCCAACGTGGTGGTACTGAGGACCCTTTCCAAGTGCTGGGGACTTGCTAGTGCCAGAGTTGGTATTGCTGTAGCTCATGAAGAGATTGTGTCGGTTTTTAGAAGCATGAAGTACCCTTATAATATTGGGACTCCAAGCCAAGAGTTGGCGCTCAAGGCCTTGAGCCACGCTAGTGAAGTGGAGAGGGGACTTCGTCTTATCAAGGAAGAGCGGGAACGTTTGGGAGAGGAGTTGAAACCACTGGCATGTGTACAGACTGTCTTTCCCAGTGATGCAAACTGAAATCCATGTTCCCTGAAGAGCATTCGCTCCCTATCGCTGAACCCACGCTCTCCTCCAATGGCCAAGACAACAGGTTTCTTTTCCTCTATTTGAAACACTGAGAGCGGCATTCCCTCCCAGACATTGTCAAGGACAATCCTCTGGGTTTCTGGAGGAAGCTTGGTAATGGCATCCTCCAGTGAGGATGCGAACTGCAGTGAGCTTACCCCGCTCTGGCCACTTTGCATCGCGCCATCAATGAGGATGCTTTCATACTCCCCACTGGTGTAGAGATTGGCCTGTGCATAGGATTTCTCGGCAGTGTCGGTGGTACAAAGGATGAGGGAACCAACCCCGAGGCTGACAGCTTCCCTGAGAATCCTTCTCATGCTGATCGGCCTGACCTGGGCAACAATGAGTGTAACGGGATAGAGAGCGGATGCCTGCCCATCTTCTACTTCGTAGGTGAAGGAGATGGCATGCTCATCCATATTTGTGATGGTGGCCAACCCCTTGCTCTGGTTGATGACTCCCGCTTGGAAAGTATCACCTACGGCTAAATGAAGGATTTTCTTGATATGACGGGCCCTATGGTCTTTCATGGACAGTTCATTGGTCAGAGATAAGGTAGAAAAGAGGATGATGTTCATACAGGGCACTATAGCATAAGGGCTGGGAAAAACGGTAGACTGATGCCATGAAGAATGCAATCTACTTGGCGAAATCGCACGACTGCGCAGCCAATCTGGCAGGAGAGGCATACCTGATGAGTCTGCCTTATGAACATGTGTTGTATCTTTGGGTGAATGATCCCTGTATCGTCATCGGACGATACCAGAACCCGTTCAGTGAGTGCAACCTACACCGTATGGATGAGGAAGGAGTCCAGCTTGTGAGAAGGCAAAGTGGGGGTGGAGCGGTCTACCATGACCAGGGCAACCTCTGTTTTACCTTGATCGGGAACAAGGAACAGACCTCCAAGGAAGAGAACTTCGCTCTGATTCTCAAGGCACTTGCCTCTCTTTCTCTTGATTGCGAGCTCTCTGGCCGGAATGATATTCTTCTGAACGGGAAAAAGATCTCTGGCAATGCTTTCCAGACAACCGCTACCAAGTTCTGTCACCACGGGACACTGCTGATCAGCAGCGACTTGTCGGTAATGGGTAATTATCTTACCCCAAGCTCCACCAAACTGGCTTCCAAGGCAGTAAAATCCGTAGCATCCCGAGTTGGAAATCTTAAGGCAGGCAACCCAAGAATCACCAATGAGATGGTACAGGATGCGTTGATCGAGGCTTTCAAGGCAACCTACGGGGAGGCTGAGGTCCAGGAAATTGATTTTACCACCTTCCCTGCCGCACAGGAAAACTATCACCGGTTCGGGGACCGATCACAGATTCTCGAGCAGACGCCACAATTCAGCCACTCTTTCACCCATCGTTTCCCATGGGGTGAGGCTGATTTCAGGATACTGGTAGAAAAAGGTGTATTCAGTGACATTCTCATGTTCACAGACAGCCTAGATACCTCCATCGTAGATCGCATCAAAACACTCCTGGTCGGAGTTCCGTATGAGAAGAAAGCAGTAGAGGCGGTATTGGAAGAGTGTGAGCAGGACGATTGCTCCGACCTGCTCACCTATCTGCTAGATTCATTCTCTTCCTGATAATTCTATCAAGGCTCTGAGTCGGTCGACCCTCCATCCTTCCAGTTGGAGGGTTTCTGCTCTCCAGCTCCAGTTGCTTACCCCACAGGTGGAAGGGATGTTCATTCTTCCTTCAGCTCCAAGCTCCAGCCAATCCTGCAGGGGGAGAATGGCGTCCTTGGCATGAGAGAGCAGCATCTGCCTGATCAACTGCCAGACTATCTGGTCATCAGGACATTCAAGGTAACGCCGTACGGCATCCTTGGTTTGTCCATCCAAGCCGTCATACCACCCTCTGGAGGTATTGTTGTCATGGGTACCTGTATAAATGACACTGTTGCGCTCACAGTTGTGCGGAAGGTAGGCATTGCTTGCATCAAGCTTCCCGTTCTCAACCGAGAAGGCAAATTGAAGTATCTTCATACCCGGGAATCCATTGGAAAGCCTGAGTTCATCCACATCCTTGGTGATTACACCAAGATCTTCGGCAATGATGGGAAGGTCTTCCCCAAGATGTGCTTTCAGCGCAGAGAAGAACTCCTTGCCCGGCGATGGCTTCCAGGTGCCATTCATGGCAGTTTTCTCACCTTTGGGTACTTCCCAATAGGCAGCAAATCCTCGGAAGTGGTCAATCCTGATGATGTCACAGATCTCCAGGGTCTTCTCTATTCGCTTGATCCACCAGGAGAACTGTTGCTTTTGGTGGGCCCCCCAATCGTAGACAGGATTTCCCCACAGCTGTCCTTCATCAGAAAAGGCATCCGGCGGTACCCCGCTGGAGGCAGTCTGCCTGCCCTCTTCATCCATTTTCAACAACTCTCTGTTTGACCAGGCGTCCACACTGTCTGGGGCGACAAAGATGGGAATATCCCCGATGATCTCGATCCCTTTTTTGTTGGCATATCGCTTGACCTTTGCCCACTGTGTAAAGAAGAAGTACTGCTGTACCTGAATATTCTCGATTGCCTTTGCATGGTCCTTCTTGAGTTGTTGCAAAGTAGCCTCTTCCCGCAGTCTTACCTTCTTGGGCCAAATCTCAAACCAACGGGAATCGTTGTAGGTCCTGCAAAGCACCTGGTAGAGGGCATAGTCCTCCAGCCACCACTGGTTTTCCTGTACAAATTGCAGGTATGCTTCCCAATCTTTCTTTGCTGCCTCTCCAATAAAGGTTGCGGCAGCCTGTTCCAGGAGCGGTTCCTTATAGGCGCGTACGCTCCCATATTCTACCCGGTCTGGGGAAAACTCGGGATGGAAGAGCACATCCTCCACATCCAGATACCCCTCAAAGGCAAGTGTCCTGAGGTCGATCAGGAGTTCATTCCCGGCAAAGGTCGATCGGGCTGCATAAGGGCTGTCCCCATAGCCGGTAGGGCCTAGGGGAAGAATCTGCCAAAGACTTACCTTCGCTTGGGAGAGCAAGTCAATAAAGGTGAAAGCCTCATCACCCATTGATACGTGTCAATGGGGTGAGGGAAATGATGTAGGTTGCATCAAGACACCA
>JAIMZO010000052.1 GCA_020054965.1 Spirochaeta sp.
TCACGCCGATGGTACTACGGTCAGCCGTGGGAGAGTAGGTAGCCGCCGGGCCTTTTTCTTTTTCCCTTCATCCCCTCCTCTAGCGGAGGGTATTTTTATGAGAGAGGGTTATCCTCCCCATTTCGTACCTTTCAATTGCCAAGGAATCCGGCTATACTTGCCCGAGGAGGAACCTGTGGCTTTGATCCCATTCCATAAACCTACCCTACGCAGGAAAGACATGGATGCAGTATTGCAGACCATGGTGGATGAACGCATTGGGCCGGGTGAACGCAAGAATGAGTTTCTGAAACAGTTTTGTACCTATATTGGAGCCGGAGAAGGGATTGCACTTCGCAGTTATCCCGATGCCTTGCGTGCAGCATTGCTCACGCTCTCTCTTCCCCCAGGGGGAAAAGTAGGGGTGAGTGTACTCTCTCCTTCACTCTACGGTTCAATAGCCAAGGAAATGCAGCTTGAATTGTTACTCGGTGACATAGATGAGGAGAGTGGTTGTCTCAGCCAGGGAGAGGCGTCTCGTCTTGTCGAGGAAGGAGCACAGGCACTCTTGATTCATGAACCAATGTGCCAGATACCGCTGCACGGTGAATTCCGGTCACTTGGAGTTCCTGTCATTGAGGACATCAGCCAAAGCCTTGGCAGTTGCTTTGATGAAGAGAAAGCCGGTGGGTTCGGGGACCTGGTTGTGTGTGCATTGGAAGAGGATGCTGTGGTCAGTGCAGCTGGGGGAGCCGTACTCGCCATCATGCATGGTGATTACCAGAAGACACTCAATGCACTATTCCGTGAATATAGGGAGTATGTGGAACTCCCCGATATGAATGCTGCACTGGGATTGATCCAGCTTTCCAATCTCGATGACCATCTTTCCAAGAGAAGGGAGTTCTATACGCTTTTTTCCAATGCACTTCTCAAGACTGAACACAAGCTGTATGGAATTGGGAACATAGATTTCAAACCCAATGGATATGGGTTTTGCGTTGTCTTGGACTCCAGAGCCGAGGATGCCATCAAATTTGCGAACAAGTATCAGGTTTCCGCACGGAAATCGTTCGCAGACACCTTGGCTAAGAGGTACAGCGACCGATTTGATCTTTTCCCAAAAGCCCTGCCTCCCCATCTCAGAGGAATATCGCTTCCTCTTTACCCATTCCTGAAACAATCAGATACTGAGTTATTGATGAAGGTCATCAGCCACCTACCGTAAGGAGTCACCTATGGAACAGAGACAGGTACGTCATGTATTGATCATTGCAAACTGGAGCAAGAAGACATCCCATACCCTCTCCCAGACAATTGTCGACTACCTCGCGGAGAAGGGAATTGAAAGTAGTGTAAGCAGAACGAACAAGGGAAACGAACCCTTGGTCGTGAATAAGGATACCGACTTGGTCATCTGCCTTGGAGGGGACGGGACGGTACTCTACTGTGCGCGTTACCTCCAGGATTTGGGAATCCCCATCCTTGCCATCAACGTAGGAACCTTCGGTTACATCACGGAGATATCGGTAGAGGAGTGGCAGGAAGCTATTGATTACTTCCTTGAAGGAAAGAACACCATCAGCAGAAGACTGATGATCAGGGTAGGGGTATTCAGGAAAGGCAAGAAGGTATTCACCGCCCATGGATTGAATGAGATGGTGGTTTCCTCCAGTGGTATCAGCAAAGTCGTCAGTCTCTCGCTGCGTATCGGGTCAACCGAGGCGGGATTCTTTCGCTCGGACGGTATGATCATCGCAACCCCGACCGGGTCAACGGGCTACAGCCTTGCAGCCGGAGGCCCCATACTGGATGTGGATCTCACCTCCTTGATCATAACCCCGATTTGCCCATTCACCCTGTCCAACCGCCCCCTGGTGGTAAGCGGGGACTCGACCATCACGCTGACCATTCCAAAAGGACAGAGAACCGGATTGATGCTCTCGGTGGATGGACAACAAAACTTCTGTCTGCAGGAAGATGATATGATTGTTGTGGAGAAATCCCAGAGCAAGGCACTGCTGGTCGCAAGCGAAAGACGTAACTACATAGAAGTATTACGTGATAAACTAAATTGGTCCGGGGGAGGATTGCATGCTTGAGCGGCTTGAAATACACAACTATGCACTGATCGAAGACAGTGTCATCGAGTTTCCTGATGGATTCACGGTGATAACAGGTGAGACCGGCGCAGGAAAGTCAATAATCCTGGGAGCCCTTTCCCTGCTCTTGGGTGAGAAAACCGAAGTACAATCCATCCGAAGCGGACAGGAGAGTGCAACGGTAAGAGCCTCCTTTGCCCTTGAACCTCCCTATCCTCCAAACTTGGCTGCGTATCTCGAACGGGAAGGCATTTCCCTTGGCAATGAGAGCCTGATCGTCAGCAGGACCATCAAGAATAATGGACGATCCTCGATATCCTTGCAAGGTCGTCTGTCCAGCCGAACAGAGTTGGCTGCAATCAGCAAGGAACTGCTTGATATCAGTGCACAGAGGGATCACCAGAGTTTGCTCAGTGCGGCTAACCAGCTTGCGGTGCTTGATGTCTATGGGAATTGCGATGAAGAGAGGAGGGCCTACCGCTCTGCATATGAATCATACCTGGGGCTGAAAGATGAACTGGTGAAGAAAAAACAACAGCTTGAACAATCACAGAAGGAAGAGGATTTCCTTCGCTTTGCTGTTGAAGAGATTGCAAGGATAGATCCTAAAGCAGGGGAAGATGAAGAGATAGCTGAGCAGGTAAGGGTGATCGCAAGCTATGAGCAGATCCATGAATCGTTGAGCTCAGCCATCGGAGCCCTGCATGGAGGGGAGGTGGGAACCAGTGCCCTTGCCTCCCTCTCCCTTGCAGGCTCCGAGATTGGCAATGCTGCAAAAGCCGACCAATCCCTGTCCGTGTATGTTTCCCGTCTTGAAAGTGCTGCCATTGAGATCGAAGATATCTATGAAAGTATCCGTGACTACCGCTCATCCATGAGCTACAGTGAGGAAGAGCTCGACAGATTGCAGGGCAGGCTTGCCAGCCTGCAACGGTTGAAGAAGAAATATGGGCACACGCTTGAAGCGGTCTGTTCCTTCTACCAGGAGAGCCAGAGTCGTCTCAATCTTACTGAGGAACAGGAAATCTGGCTAAGCAAACTGGAGAAACAGATTGCTTCTGCAGCGGACCTTGTGACCAGCAAAGCCCTAGTACTCTCACAAAAACGACAGAAGGCTGCACAGAGGCTCTCCTCCCAGGTCGAGCAGAAACTCAGGACACTGGGAATGAAGGAGGCAGCCTTCTCTATCACCTTCACCCAAATCCAACCAGGACCACAGGGAATAGATGAGGTAAGCTATGATATCTGTGCAAACCCCGGGCTGGAAATGCGTTCCATCAAGGATGTAGCCAGTGGAGGGGAACTGTCACGCATCATGCTTGCAGTGAAAACCAGTCTGGCAGAGAGTGATGCCGTTCCGACTCTAATCTTTGATGAGGTTGATGCCGGTATCGGAGGCAGCGTGGCGCTTTCTGTTGCTGACCAGCTGATGAACCTCAGCCGTTCCCATCAGGTCATTGTCATCACCCACCTTGCTTCCATTGCAAGCAAGGCAGATACCCATCTGCTGGTGCACAAGGAGATACGGGACCAGATGAGTTATTCCTTGATCAGAAGGGTGGAAGAGGAAGAACGCCAAAAGGAAATTGCAAGGATGCTCAGTGGTGATGATTCAAGTAGCGAAAGCCTTGGGCATGCAAAGAAGCTACTGCAAACAGGGAGAAGCTGATGGACTATTACAAAGCAGATAATGGATTCGCCTACGGTGAAGAGAATAAGATTCCCATGGCCAGAATCACCATGCGTTCCCTTGGTGACAAACGAATCGCAATTGACCATACCTATGTCTCTCCCAGCCTGAGGGGACAGGGGATTGCAAGGAAGCTGGTGATGCTTGTCGTAGAACAGGTAAGGAAAGAGGGGAAGCTGATAGTTCCCCTCTGTTCCTATGCCCAGATGGTCCTTGAGGAGGACCCTGAGCTGGTCAAGCTTATTGCCGATTAGTTGATATAGATATCGAAGTTCAATTCCTTCGCCAACGCGTTGATTGAGGCTATGTCCTCTTCCTTCGGTTGTTTTTGCATGCTTACATACGGATAAACTGCATTCTGCAGTGCTGTAAGGTCAGGTTGGAATCCTCTCTCCCTGACAATCTGCAAGAACTCCAGGATGAAACGGATATTGTCCTCATACAGCCCATGTTCCTGGATCTTCTCACCTAGACTGGTCATCTGGGTGTGGAAGATGGTAGCGACCAGATCAATATCCGATTGCTTGCCATACTTCTTGAGGAACTCAAGCATCAAGGCAAAATCCTGTTTGTATTCATCCCATTTATCCAAGCTGCCATACATGAACAGGCTCCTTATGGAACTCAAGGATGCCCCGATCAACTCTTCGTAGAGAGACCCCATTGGTAGATAGGGCACATGCTTTGCCAGTGTGGCATAGTGGAAGATGTTTTTTGACAATTTCCTGAGAGCGCCATAGTCAAGGGAGCATACACTTCTTTCAATCTGGTCGAATAGTTGGTCACGCATGCGCAAGGGAATCTGCATATGCCCGATGTTCGTGGTCTTGACGGTATCACACCCTTGCTCTTGCACTTCCATGAGATACTCGAGCGTGGCTTGTTTGGGGTTTGGGTCACGTGCGGTACAGAGGTATCGCGTCAGTGTTTCTGTATTGGTGATATGAAGCCGTTCAGTATGTTCATCTTCTTCTGTGTATGATTCCAAGTGGAACCATCCATAGGTGTCCTCATAAAACGCTTTCTCGGCGATGCGTCGATTGAGTGCAAAGAAAAGTGCTGCTTCTACCTCACCGGGAAGTGCATTCATGAGTTCCTTGGCGATGGTCTTTCCATTCCCGTCCTGCTTCCTGTTTGCCTTTGCCTTTTCCAGGTCGCCCAGAAGTTGCTCCAGCAGGTCTTTTTTGCTGAACGGATTGTATAGATCGACAGCCATGAGAGCATAGGCGATATTCTGTTTCGGTTCCAACCCTGCCAGGTCATTGAAGAACCAACCACAACTGGTGTAGGAGAAATGCTTGTATTTCTGTCCCTCAAGCAACATTGCCAATGTATGTTTTTTCTCAGCATCATCCGTAAATGAAGAGAGGAAGCTGTCCATATCCTTGAGTTGGCTGGCAACCGCGGAGAATGGGTAGAGCAACTCTTTTGGATCAAGGCCCTTGCCCAATATTTTCTGTACTTCATCAGCAAAAATTACATCGATTTCTCTTGAGAGATTATCGAAAGCAAGACGAAGAGGGGTTCTCCATGCTTGGTTCCAGCTCTCTTCACCGCCTGTATGGCAACCACAATCCTTGTACCATCGTGAAACGCCATGACTGCATGACCAACTGGTACCCTTCTTGTCTTCCCCCTCATGCAGGTAAGCCAACTCAGTAGCCGGATGGTCCTTGAGATATGCGGCATAGTTGGTGAATGTGAAGTCATCTCGCTCTTCGACCTTCTTGATCAGGGCTGCGAGAGCCATGTCTCCATAGGGCTCGTGATGGCCGTAGATCTCACCATCGGTAGCGGTATGAATCAAATTGGGTTTCTCATCTTCCCTGATGGCAACCAGCCGTTGGTACAGTGAGTCGGCATCCCTCAGGTAGTGACCGAAGCTGATACCTTCTGCCAGCTGGGGATTATAGAAGAATGCGCTGATGATCTTTCCCTTGGCTCCCTGCAGGAGAAAGGGTCGGTCGTATGGGGCTGCTCTGCCTTCCAGTTCAATTCGCCCCTTTTCCTTATCCTCGATTGCCTTGCATTGCCAAGGGGAGAGGATGACGTATGAAACACCTTCTTCAGCAAGGATATCGATGACCATTGGGTTGATTGCTGTCTCAGGAAGCCAGATCCCATCAGCCTTCCTGGAGAACCTTCTTGAAAAGTCCTCCAGCCCCCAACGAATCTGGACTCTTGCGTCCTCTTCTGTGCATAGGGGGAGAATGGTATGGTTGTACGCTTGGGCGATGGCATTGCCAAAGCCGAGACGTTCTTTGCTTAATCTGTCGGCTTCCAGGATGAGCTGATAGGTATTCTGATGATACTTTTCCATCCAGCTGAGCAGGGTAGGCCCGAAATTGAAGCTCAGGTACGTATAGTTGTTGGTCAGGCTGAGGATTCTCCTGACCCCTGAAAGATATCGAGAGAGGCTGTTTGCCTTGTAGCAATCTGCATGTATGCGTTCATTCCAGTCTGGGAACGGACTAGCAGTAAGCTGTTTCCCGATGAGTCCCGTCTGTGGGTTTTCTCTTGGCGGTTGATAGAAATGTCCGTGAAGGATCAGGGATGTCTTGTCCGGTTTGTTTGTTTTCATATAGCCCGCCCAGTATATCATAATACCGAGAGGGCGGGCTACCGGTTGGCGCCCTATCTTGCACATTGTTGCATTCTGGTGAATGATACGGTAGGAGGAAACCATGAGTATTCATATTGTTTCAGATAAAAACAGCATTGCCGATACCGTTTTGTTGCCTGGGGATCCACTGAGAGCAAAGCATATTGCACAAACATACCTCACCGATGTGGTGCAGTACAACGAGATTCGTGGAATGTATGGATTCACTGGTCTGTACCATGGAAACCGTGTCTCTGTACAGGGCACAGGGATGGGCATGCCTTCATTTTCCATCTATGCCCAGGAGTTGATAGACAGCTATGGGGCCAAACGCCTGGTACGTGTGGGTACCTGTGGAACCATGAGTGAGTCACTCAAGCTCAAGCATGTTCTGATTGTCCAGGGAGCAGACTCTGACAGCGGGATGAACGTGAACCGTTTCGGAACCTACCAATTTGCGCCAACTGCGACCTTCCCCTTGCTCATGCGTGCCTATGAGAATGCAAAGTCGATGGGTATCGGGTATGCTGTGGGGAATGTCTTCACCAGTGACCAGTTCTATGACATGAAGGGTGATGAGAAAAAGGCAATTGCACAGTCAGTGGGAACAATGGCAGTCGATATGGAGACGTGTGAACTCTATACCTTGGCCCATCTCAAGGGCATCGAGGCCCTGACATTGCTTACCGTAAGTGACTCCCTGCTTACCGGTGAACAGGTTTCTCCAAAAGAGAGGCAGACAACCTTCGACTCGATGGTTGACCTTGCCTTGCAAACCCTCTTCGGCTAAGGGGAAAAGAGCCATTGGTTGACTAAGCGCTGTGATTCTTTTACGATTGCGTAGAAGAACATCCGTCAGGATACTTTTTGGGAGTAAGCATGATTCTTATCAACATTGATTCCTTGTCTACTACCGAGTTGCAATATATCGCCCAACAGGAATGTTTGAAAGATTGGCAGACACTCGATCGGGAGGAGCTCATCGATGCCTTGGAGGAAGCCTTCGGCGAACAAGACGATGAAGTCTCTTCGGCACAGAAGGGGAAAATCCATAGAAACAGGTTTTGCAACTCCCTTACCGACTACCGGGGGGATAAGCAGAATCTGAGTGATCTCCCTGGCGTTGAACAGTTGCCTGAATCCTATATGGATACATCCATCCATCTCCTGCTCCGTGACCCTCAATGGGCCTATGCCTATTGGTCCCTGTCACCATCTTCCCTTCAAATGGTTTTCGGGGAGGATGGACAAGCTCCCAGCAGCTTGTTCCTTCGGGTTCAGGAAACAAGGATTGAGAGCGGGGAAGTATTGTCCTTTGATATCTCAATAGAACGTGAGGATACCCAGTGGAATATCAACCTGCCCAATATGGGTTCTTCGTATCTGGTTGATCTTTGCTGGCGTGACTGCAAGGGTAATGAGATGTCCCTGGCACAGAGCAAGCGTGTCGAAACCTATCCTGCCTACTGGCAGAAGCATAGTGAAGAGTTGGTGGGAGACTACTCCTCCTTCCTGGCAAACTTCTCCTCCCTGGTAACAAAGGAAGGGGAGATTGTTGATAATCCAGTGATCAGGGATCTCGCACAGACCCTGAGCAAGGGGGTATTGTAATGGCTAAACCATCAATCGCATTCATCCTGAACGCACATCTCCCTTTTGTCAGACACCCTGAATACCCTCGATTCCTTGAGGAAGATTGGCTCTTTGAATCCATCAGTGAGAGTTATCTTCCCCTGCTGAGGATGTTCAACAGACTTGTCCAAGACAAGATTCCTTTCAGGATGACCATAAGCCTCTCTCCCACGCTTTGTTGCATGCTCACCGATCCTGTACTCCAGGAACGGTTCCTTGAGTATCTTGAACGGCATATTGAGCTGGGGGAAAAGGAGGTTGCACGCTGTACGAAGGAACAACCGGAGTTCCTCGAGATGGCTCAGTTCTACCTGGACCAGGCACGTGAGAACCTTGGAGATTTCCAGGACCGATATCGTGGCAATATCCTCGATGGTTTCAAGGCACTGGAGATGAGTGGTCACCTGGAACTTGCAACCACCGCTGCAACCCACGCATATCTCCCGCTCTACAAGGATTATCCAACTGCGATCAATGCGCAGGTAGAGCTGGGGGTGCAGTCCTTTCTTACTACCTTCGGCCATCTCCCCAAGGGATTCTGGTTGCCTGAATGTGGATATTATCCCGGCCTGGAGGAATCATTGAAG
>JAIMZO010000053.1 GCA_020054965.1 Spirochaeta sp.
CTTTCTCTACATACTCCTCCATTACCAGCAGGGCCTTATGCCTTGTCGATTCCGTTGTAGAAGCGTGTCCCAATTTCAGCGTGAACGTCTTTTCCCCTGTTGCCTCTTGTTGTCCTTGTGTAAAGGCTGCAGAGGTCACGAGCAACATGCAAAGCACCAAACATACAATTTTTTTCATGCTTTCCTCCTAAAATTGTATTCCATATTGTGGAACTACTTTTCATATTTACGAATCTATATATGAATATATCCATATATTTCTTAGAATTTCCAGTTTTGTCCCACATTGTGAAATCTTATTCCATTATAAGACACCTGCCTCTCTTGTCAAGGGAAAATAAATGGAATATATTGCAAGAACAAGGAGGATGAGAGGTGCCATCAGAACTGAAAGTACAATCACTTGATCGAGCCTTTGATATCCTGGAGTTGTTGGGAAACGAGCAAAACGGCTGCAACTTGATACAAATCTCTGAGATGCTCAAGCTCCCCAAAAGCACGGCACACCGTCTTATCGGCGTGCTCATTCAACGCCAATATGTGAGAAAATCAGAAGATACCGGTCGATATCGTCTCGGCCCAGGGTTCATTTCTCTTTGCAGCAACTATCTCAACAACCTTGAACTGAAGACTGAGAGCTCCCCTGCCATGGATGAACTTTCCGTGTCTACAGGCAATGTGGTCTTTCTTGCCATTCGACAGGAGGACAAGATGGTCTATGTGGATAGCAAGGAACAAATCAACAGCCTTCGTAAGTACGCTATCGTGGGACAGAGGAAACCCCTCTACTGCACATCGCTCGGGAAATCCCTGCTGATGGGTTTGAGTGACGAAGAAATTCGCACACTCCTTGCCAATGAAACCTTTCCTCGCCAAGGACCAAACACCCATACCAATATAGAGAGCCTGCTCCAGGACATTCGAGAATGCAGAAGAAGGGGCTGGTCACTTGATGACCAGGAGGCGGAGCCGGCCATCAACTGCGTGGCTGCCCCTATCCACGACTACCGTGGACAGGTCATTGCTGCAGTATCTACTTCCTGGGTACTGGCACAGCACCCAGAGATGAGACCCGAGACAATGGCACCATTGGTCATGCGTTGTGCGGCTACCATCAGCTTCAATATGGGGTATACCGGCAAATCCAGTCGGCCGGAGCTCTAGAGATGTGATGATGAGACAAGAGGAAAGCAGAGATGGAGTAGATCGACCTCCCGTTTTTTGTTGTCGAACTCACGTATCCAATACCTGGCCTATTGGTTGATTGGGCTAAAGAGAGAAAAAACCGGACAGCCTGTGCCCGGTTTTTCCAATATATATAGATACACCCTTTTGGTGCTGTTATGCGATATAACTCTCAACCATCTTTGAACGGGAGGGGTTACGCAATCTCTCGATTGCTTTCTTCTCGATCTGGCGGATTCTCTCCTTGGTCAGGTTGTACAGTTCCCCGATCTCCTTGAGAGACATGGGATTCTTTCCTTCAAGGCCAAAACGCAACTCAATAATTTCCCGCTCCTTGTCACTCAGGGTGGAAAGCAGCGAATGAACGTCCTCTTCCAAGGAGTGTCCAATCAGGCTGTCTTCTGGACTCATCTGTGATTCATCCTCTATGAAATCACCAATATTACTTGCACTGCCATCATTGAAGATGGGAGCATCGAGGCTCACTATATCCCTGCTGATGGCAAGCAAGTTACCCACATGCTCAGGATCGAAACCGGTAAGCGCCCCAATCTCCTCGGCACTCACGTCCTCTGAGTTATTGTCCTTCATCAGTGCCTTCTGGGCCTTCTGGATCTGCAACAACTCATTGGTCCTGTTGAGCGGAAGGCGAACTGCCCTACTCTTTTCATTGATTGCCTTCATGATTGCCTGACGGATCCACCATACAGCATAGCTGATGAAATGATACCCTCTCTCAACATCAAATTTCTCAAGTGCAGTCATCAGGCCAATGTTTCCCTCATTGATCAGATCAACCAATGGCAATCCCTGGTTCTGGTATTTCTTTGCCACATTGACGACAAAGCGGAGATTTGATTCAATCATTTTTTTTCGTGCAAACGCCTCGCCCTTCTGCGCCCGCTTTGCAAGTTCTAATTCCTCTTCAGGAGTAAGCAAGGGAATCTTGTTGATTTCCTTGAGGTACATGCTCAAAATGTTTGCGTCATCATACGCGTAAGATTTTTCAACTGCATTCAACATCGTTTGGTTTCTTTTCATTATGTACCTTCCTGTTTGGTTGTTGGAAAGATTAATGCAACTAGCGTGCCAACTTATAATAATAATTTTTTATTGTCTTTATTATATACACTTACATATCCTTTTACAGATGTTATAAATGAAAAATGGTTACATTGCGTAGAGATTTCCAGAAAAAAGTGTCATTTTGACTCATAAAAAAAATATCCCAGGATTTCCGGGACATTCTGACTCGAACCAAGAATAATATGGCTATCCATCGTTACCCAACTGACCATTTTGGCTCAGATTCACTCACCAACCAAGGGAAATCAAGCTCGAGTGAAGCAAACCACGAGGCAAGGCATTCGCCTTTGAAAGGGATCTCACTTTCGCTGAGTTCCTTCTTGATTTGCTCGTATTCCATCTTCAGGAAATCATGGATCATGTCACCCTCACTGAGGGAACAGGATATTCTCTTTTTCCCAAAAAGATAGATGGCAAACTGACGCCTGAAAAAATCAAGCCAGTCCTTGTCTGGATTATGCATCTCATTTCCCCTGATCAGGAACACATCAATGAAACAATTGAGACTCCTATCCATATCCTGTGAACGGGCGAATAGACAGGCCAGACGATAGAAATGCCTCCAAACCTGTTGGGTTCCCCAATCTGCAGGATTGTCTTTGAGGACCAAAGGATAGTTACTATCTTTTTGCCTGTTCTCCATACATGATTCCTTCCTTTTTGCTTCGCACAGAATATAGTAATACTTCCTACGAGCGGCAAGCCTCTTTTGCACAGTGAGAAAGATCTGCGCACTAAAGAAGAATCAGCTTGCCGCTTCTTCTTCTTTTGGCTATATTATCTCCAGCGAGGGTACATCCCTCTCTATTACACTTTCATATTCATTTTTGGTTGGAGGAAGATACAATGACCATTAAGCCTTTGGCAGACAGAGTATTGGTAAAGATGGAAGAGCTGCAGGAGAAGACCGCAAGCGGTCTCTACATTCCCCAGACAGCACAGGAAAAGACCCAGATTGGAGTGGTCGTGGCAGTCGGCGAAGGGACCGAGGACGTAAAGATGAACGTCAAGGAAGGGGATCGCATCATGCATGACAAGTATGCCGGAACTTCTGTAAAAGCCGATGGCACCGAATACCTGATTCTCAGCATGAAGGATATTCTTGCAATCATCGAGTAGTTGATAGCATCAAATCAGAAAAGCTGTTTCCAGGTATCTGCCAGGAAGCAGCTTTTTATGTATCATCCTCCGTAGAGGAAATTCTCTACCTTGTCTGATAATCCTGAAGTCTCGCTCTCGGGGTGATAACTCTCAGGCAATGAACGCATCATGTACATACCATAGTTCTTGCTCACCACCCGGCTATCCAGAATGAGGACTACACCACGATCGCACGCTGAACGCAACAACCGCCCAAAGCCCTGTTTCAGTTTCATGGTTGCCGATTGTAGGGCGAGTTGGTAGAACCCACTTCCCCCATTGGCATCTATTGCCTCACAACGTGCCTTGAACACCGGGTCGGAGGGAACAGTGAATGGCAACTTCACAATGATTACCATGCGAAGTGTCTCCCCTGGTGCATCAACCCCTTCCCAGAAGGAGGAGGTAGCGAAGAGAACACTGTCCTTTTCATTGATGAACCTGTTGAGCAATGTATACCGGTCATACTCCCCTTGGCAGAGCAAGGTCAAACCCTCTTTCTCAAACGTTTCACTGAGTCTCTGGTGTACCTTCTTCAGCATGGAATAGCTGGTGAACAATACCAGCACACCTCCTCCTGCTGAAAGGACTGAGGACATGATGGTATCTACAAGATATGCCTCATATGCATCTTCCTTATCCTTGCTGTACAAGGGAGCATCGGATGGAGTAAGAAGCAACAATCGGTTTCGATAATCAAAGGGGGAGGAAAAAGCCCCCTTGAGGAAGGGACGCTCCTCATCATAGGGAAGTCCAACCCGGCTGGACCAAAATGCAAATTCATCATTCAGGTCAAGGGTTGCAGAAGTACATACCACGGTATCAAGTTTCCTGAACACCGCATCTACAAGCATGGGGGCAATGGAAAGGGGGGTTATGCATACCTGTACCTGTCGGTGGGTACCGTAGGATTCAGCATTGAACCAGTGCACCTCATCCTGCCAGAGTGTGAAATTACAGAATTTGGCCAGTACCTCGCTCATCATGGCAATCCGAGTACCGCGTACCTTCAGCTCATTGATCTTGGCATCCAGTTCCTGGGGAGCCTTGTTCTGTTCTAGAAAGGTGTTGATCTTCGCAGCAAGTCTTCCGCTTGCCTGGGATACACTGGTGGCCGCATCAACAAACTGCTGCAAACGACCTTGGTGTTCCGCTTTTATCAGCACCGGCTGGTAGTCGTTTTTCTGAAAAACACCAAGCAAGTACTGATCAAGCGTACCCACGTTCTGGGTCAGGAGATGGATGTCATCCTGGATTCGGTCGATGATATCGGCTTCACTGCTGTATTCTCCCAGTTGCTCCAAGAGACTTTTCCCCCTGAACCGGCCGGAGCGCTGGATCTTCGAGATCTGGCGCAGCAATTGCTGGGAGTCATACACCTCGGTGAAGTACTCGGTGGCATTCGACTCTATGTTGTGAGCCTCATCGATGATAAGGCGATTGAACGGAGGAAGAATCATCTCCTCTTCATAACCTACGTCACTGATGAATCGGCTCTGGGCATCGGTAAAAAGCAAATGATGGTTGCTGATAATGATCTTCGCATCCTTTGCCTTTGCCTTTGCCTTGAAGTAGAAACAGTCACGAAAGTACGCACAGGCGTGGTTCTGGCAGAGGTCCCCGTCACTGCAGATTTCCCCTTTCAGTTCTCCACTCAGTCTTCCGGGAAAGTCTGCGAATAGGCCTGTTTCGCTCTCCTTGATCCACTGCCCGACCTGGTAAAGCTCACTGGCGGGGTCTTGGGCAATCAGGGAAGAATCAGCCTTCGCCTGCATGAAGCGGTTGATACAGAGATAGTTTCCCCTGCCCACGGCAAGTGCAATCTTGCAGGACAATCCGAGGAATTTGAACAGCATGGGAATATCCTTCTCATACAACTGTTTCTGCAAGTTGATCGTACTGGTTGCAACCACCGTGCGCTCATCAGGGGATTGCATTGCTGCATACAGGGCAACAGCAAGATAGGCAAAGGATTTACCGATACCGGTCCCCGCCTCTATTGCTGCTATGGCATTGCGTTCAAAGCTCTCTCTGACAAGGTCAGCCATATTGAGCTGTCCCTCGCGATACTCATAAGAGGGGAAGTTCTGCTCCAACAACCCATCCTTATCGAAAATCTGATAGATGTCATGCTTGGTCAATGTGATATTCCTGTATTTTCCTATGCAAGGTTTTCCTTCCAATACCCAAGACCTCTGCTGCCTTGGTCTTATTTCCCCCACACTGTGCAAGGGTGCTGATGATCAACTGTTTTTCCGCTTCAGCCAAGGTTATGCCGACATCAAGGGAAAGATTCTGCGAATTCTCCGCCTTGGTGACACTTGGGGGCAGGTCATCATACTCAATGACCGGCCCACGGGCAAGCACAACGGCACTCTCTATGCAATTTCTGAGTTCCCGGATGTTCCCCGGCCAGGAATAACTGAGCAAGGCACGTTTCGCCTGAGTGGAAAATCCCTCAATGCTGCGATTGTTCTCCTTGCTGAAAAGAGTAAGGAATGAGGTCATCAGGAGCGGAATATCATCTTTCCGTTCCCTCAGTGGAGGAACCTCGAGATGCACGACATTGAGTCTGTAATATAAATCCTCACGGAAATTGCCTTTCTCAATCTCCTTGAGCAGGTCCCGGTTGGTTGCGCACACGATACGGACATCAACAGAAATGGGTTTCTCCCCACCTACCCGCTCAAACTGCTTCTCCTGCAACACCCTCAATAGTTTCACTTGGGTGGCCGCATCAATCTCTCCGATTTCATCGAGGAAAATCGTTCCCCCATCAGCTAGTTCGAACCGTCCGCGTTTCTCTTTCACCGCCCCGGTAAAGGACCCCTTCTCGTGTCCAAACAACTCGCTCTCCAGCAAGCTGGCAGTCAGGGCGGCACAGTGCACCTTTACCAAAGGTCCCTTGCTTCTGTTGCTCAGTTCATGGATTGCATCAGCGACAAGCTCCTTGCCTACACCACTCTCGCCGGTGACCAGCACAGAGGCTTTTGTTGGTGCGACCTGGCTTACAATGTCCATCAGCTCCACCATTTTCTGGCTCTTACCGATGATTCGGTCATATCGATTACGTGCCTTGAGCTGGGCAACTTCCTCTTTCAGCCGTTCATGTTCTATATAGAGATCATTATTGGAAAGTGCTTTCTTGACCACCAGGGTCAAACGGTCCAGATCCACCGGTTTGGTGAAGAAATCGATGGCTCCCGAGCGCATTGCTTCCACTGCGGTCTCAATGGTCCCATGCCCGGTGAGTACGATGACCGGCATGCGGGGATAGGCACTGTTGATTTTCTTCAACAATTCCTCCCCACTCATGTTCGGCATTCTCAGGTCAGTGATGACAAGATCAACCGACTGTTTGTTCACCATATCCCAGGCTACCTTTCCATCCTCTGCCTCAAGGGTCTCAAAACCTTCAAGTTCCATGGCCAATGCAAGGCCGTTTCTGATATTTTTCTCATCGTCACATATCAGGATGTTACGACTCATAGTGCACCTCCGCTACCGTATCCCACTTCAGTGCAAGCCGTTCACTTTTGGGAACCGGGAATGTAAGGGTGAATACAGTTCCCTCTCCAAGCTTGCTCTGCACCGTAATATCTCCCTTGTGTTCTTTCAAAATCTTGTAGACCACAGTCAGTCCAAGCCCCGTACCGGTAGCCTTGGTAGTGAAGTAGGGTTCAAATATCTTCTGTTGTGTCTCCTCATCCATACCAATGCCGGTATCCTGGATTTTCAACACTACATGGTCCCCATCCAGCCTGGTCTGGAGAATGAGTTTTCCCCCACCCTCCATGGCGTTCATGGCATTCTTTATCAGGTTGAGTACTGCCTGCTTGAGCAGATGCTCATCATATTCCAACCGAGGCAATGAAGACGCAAAGTCCTTGATCAGGTGAACGCTGTGCTCTTCCAGTTCCGGCTCCACAAAAGAGCAGATATCCTCCAATGTCTTGGTCATCTGAGCAAGGCGCAGCCGTATGTCCATGGGCCGTACCGCAAAGAGAAAATCCACCACGATACCATTGAGACGGCTGATTTCCTCCTCCAAGACAGAGAGATATCGCTCAGCATCACCAAGGGTAAGTGACTCCTTCCTTTCAAACGCTTTTTTCAGGAGTTGCAAATGAATCCCCATCGCTGCAAGCGGGTTCTTGATCTCATGGGCTACCCCTGCGGCCATGGTGGTCATCGACGCAAGGTTCTCACTCCTGCGAAGCCTGGCTTCATTTGCATTATGCTCAGTGACATCACTCAACATGATCACAAAGGAAGACCTCATCCTCTCCGAGCTGTTCATGTAGGAATAGACCGTCACAGCGATGGTCTGCATCTTGGTTCCCTTCTGGAATGTGAACTCGTTTTCTTCATCCTGATGCTTTCCCTTGAGTGCCAGCATAATATAGTGAAGGATATGCTCATCCTCAATGACCCTGGAGAGAGCCATCCCTTCATAGTTCCGCATTCTTGCCATGGGAATGAGGGTGCGGCATCTGCTGTTTGCATAGTGAACGATTTTTCTCTCGTCGGTCAGGATTACCCCATCCTGGATGGACTCAAGCACACTCTCCAGCATCTCAAGGTCACTGGATTGGCTCTTCAGGATCTCAACTATCTGGTTGGTATCAAGCTGGTCAATCTTCTGGATTGCCCGTTGGACAAAGTTTTTCATGCTTCCTCCATCATTTGATAGTATAGGGATTCAAGCATCAGCCGATTGTTCTGGTTGTAGAGTTGCGCCCTGTTGTAGGTCGTATTGACCAGTGAGGAGAGCGCAAGCAGCGACCGGGGAGGCATCACCCGCCTGAGCGACTCAAGCATTGCCTTCAATACAAACTCATACCCTTGCATATCGTCAATTTCCTTGAGCAGTGATGCAATCTCACTGCTCTGCAGATAACGCCGCTCCTGTACGGAAGCAACGAAAAGCTCTGCAATCCGAGTGGCGCGAGCGAGATCCATCCCACCACCTTCAAGGAAGAAAGACTCCAAGGAGTCGTACTGTTTATCGTGAAGATAGAACGGTTGGAGGTATTTACCAACCGCTTCCCGGGAGAGTGGCGGAAATGCATACCTGCG
>JAIMZO010000054.1 GCA_020054965.1 Spirochaeta sp.
TCCCTTGGTAAAAAACAAATCAAGAGATTCCTTCAATCCCAAAGCTTTTTGCATGTCTTCCTGGGGGAATGTGGGAGACTCAATAATGGTATAGGGGGCTTTCTGCAAATGAGTGATTGAAAACTCCTTTGCTTGTTCTGCTACCAGGGTTCCTGGAAGCAGGGAAAGGGGAAATACATCAAGGTTGCTCGGTTTCAAGGAGACAGCATAGTCAACACTCTTGATGAATGATCGGAGATTGTCATTGGGAAGTCCAATGATGAGATCGAGGCCGAAGGGGATTCCGCGTGCATTGAGAAAAGAGATTTTCTTTGCGAAGAGCTTGCTGTCAAACCTCCTGTTGGCGGTTTTCAGTACTGCTTGGTCACTGCTCTGCAGGCCTATCTGCAAGGCACAGTTGATTCTTGCAAAGGCATCTGCAAGTTCATTGTCCAAAAGTTCTGCCCTGATCTCGAACACGAAATGGATGTCACTCTGCTTTTCTGCAAGCATGGATAGAATCGTGAGGGTGCGTTCTTTGTCCAGATTGAAGGTTGGGTCGAGAATATACACCTCCCCAACCTGCTTGGCGATAAGCAGGTCAAGCTCTGCTTCAAGTTGCGCTAGTGGAAAATGCCGGACAGAGCGTTGTCCCCTGGATTCAAAACAGAAAGAACAGTGAAACGGGCAACCTCGTGTCATTTCCCACAGAACGCTTGAACCCGCTTTCAGGAAACGATCCGCATGATGGTTGAGGAGCGGGGAAGGAAGTTCGGAAAGATCAGGAGAAGGAGCCCATGAGAGTTTGTTGAGATCGGTCACGATTCCCTCCCCTTCAATGTCCTTTCCTTCCTTGATTGCGAAAATTGCCTGCACAACCGCTTCTTCTCCCTCTCCCAGTATGAGAAAGTCGAGAACGGATAGGTCAAAGCTTGAAGGATTGGCGGTAGCCTCGGGGCCACCCGCAAAAACAACCAGGTCAGTGCTCTGTGCCCGCAGTGCCAGGGTGAAGCGGTCCATCCAGGTTCTGTTCCAGAGATAGACAGAAAGGCCAACAACCTGTGGCTGCATGCTTGCAACATCGCTTGCGGCCTGTGAAGGGTCATCTGCCAACGTAAAGGGCAGGTGTTCTGCTCTCATATCTGCTGCTTCAAGCGCGCTTTGGATGCAGAGTGCACCGAGAGGATAACTGAGGTTGCCTTCTTCAAGACAACAGGAAACCAAAGAGATATTCATGTGATGATAGTAGCGGTTGCCATCTCCTCTTGCAAGCAGGTTTAGTAGATGCATAGTGGAGGTATGAAACGGCTGTACGTACTATTTCTTGTATCGAGATGCTTGCCCTGTGTCTTTGCAGCAGTCTTGGCTGTCCAGGTGGATGCGCTTTATCCCAACCAAATACCCCTGAGTTGGCAGGGCGTGGAAGGTGTTGGGTACTATGATCTCTATCTCAACAAGGAACCAATGGTACAGACACCAGTGAACAAGGCCGCATTGGGTTCCAATGAGCGTCCCTTTACCGGATACTGAGTATGAAATACTGATTGGGACAAGGGGAAAGGGGGTGGGAAAGATTGCAATGGAGCGATTACGGGTAAAAAACGCTTGGGGGGGATGTTGCTATAGGTGGGTGAACCTGAATAAGGAAGACAATAAAGGCAGATGCAGGCAGTCGGACTATCTTGTCAGCTACGAGGAAGGTTCCTCTGTCATTCCATGGGCTTTTTGATAAACCCCGCCAGCTTTATCCATTGGTTCCCGCAGATTGTATTGGGGACTAGATTCCCTATGATGGTGAGCGTTCATATCAGATAGCCTACCGATTGGGTGCAGAAATTTTTGACACCACACACTGCAAGCCGAAAAGCTGGAGTGTGAAGCGTGTAGAGTACACCGACGACCACGTCCTGGTTGAGGTGGAGACCAAGGTGGGTATGATGAGGTTCCCCTCCATTCCACAGTACCGGCTTCTCTTGGCAAGCAGTGGGAAACAGCAACTCCATTTTGAGACAGAAGAATCCGCAATAGCTTCCTGGGAACTGTTCAAAAACCCTAATTTTGGGGATGCTGGAGTCTTCAAAAGCACGCTCCTGGAATCGTAAGATTTTTCACTAAGCGTTGACAAAAGCTGAAGCCGGCAGTATATGTGTTAACTTAAGACCACCGGTCTTTAGGAGTATATTGCATGGATAATGCCAACACACTGATAATCGTCGAGTCGCCAACCAAGGCCAGAACCATCTCGAAATTTCTTCCCTCAAACTGCAAAGTCATTGCCAGTAAAGGGCATATTCGTGACCTTCCTGAAGACAAGATGGCAATTGATGTCGAGAAAGGTTTCGCCTGTGAGTATCAGGTGGTAGCAGGAAAGAGTGCTTTGATCAAGGAGATCAAGAGCTCCTTGAAAACCGTTGATAAACTTTTATTGGCAACTGATGAGGACCGAGAGGGGGAAAGCATCTCTTGGCATTTGCTGGAAGTGCTCAAGCCAAAGGTGCCTCATCAGAGGATGGTATTCCACGAGATAACAAAGAAAGCAATAACCGATGCGCTCGAGCATGGCAGGGACTTGGATGAAAACCTGGTCCAGGCACAGGAGAGCAGACGCGTCGTTGACCGTCTTTACGGGTATACCCTCAGCCCAACGCTCTGGAAAAAACTTTCCAACAAGCGGCTCTCAGCTGGAAGGGTACAGTCGGTAGGGTTGCGCCTGACCGTTGACAGGGAACGGCTCAGGATCGCTTTTTCCCAGAGTACCTACTTTGATGCGAAGGCAAAACTGCAGAGTTTTTCCAAACAGGCTTTCGAGGCAAAACTGACAGCATATGCTGGACAGGCGATCGCAAACAGTAAGGACTTTGATTCCACTACCGGTGAATACAAGGGAAAGCAAAACACCTTGTTGCTTACTGAGGAGCAAGCAAAGGCCATTGTGAAGGAACTTTCCTCGGCGGCCTTTGTTGTTGAAGATGTCCAGAAAAAGCCGTTTGTGACACGTCCCTCCATTCCTTTCACGACCAGTACCTTGCAGCAGGATGCGATCAAGAAGCTGCACATCAGTGCATCCGAGACGATGCGCATCGCACAACGGTTGTATGAGAATGGATATATAACGTATATGCGTACCGATAGTCCTTCCCTGAGCCAGGAAGGGACGAATGCGGCACGCTCCTTGGTGGACCAGCTCTACGGGAAAGAGTACCTCTCGCCCTCCCCGAGGTATTTCGCTGCAAAGAGTGTTGGAGCCCAGGAAGCCCACGAGGCGATCAGGCCAGCAGGGGAGCGGTTCGCAGTCCCCAGTGAAACCTCACTCACTGGAAAGGATCTGGCTCTCTATGAGCTTATCTGGAAGCGAACCCTTGCAAGCCAGATGGCTGATGCTAAGAAGGCTACCACAACGGTAACCATCAAGGCAGGGAATGGAACGTTTGTAGCCTCAGGTACGCAGATTGTGTTTCCCGGATTCATCCGAGCCTATGTTGAAGGATCTGATGATCCTGATGCAGCATTGGATGACAAGGAGACCCTTTTGCCTGCAATGAAGGCTGGAGAGGAGTGTTCCTTGCAGCAACTTGAGGAGGTAGCACACCAGACCAAGAGCCCAGCTCGTTACACTGAAGCATCCCTGGTACAGGAGTTGGAGAAGCGGGGCATTGGAAGGCCGTCCACCTATGCCTCCATCATCAAGACACTGATGGATAGGAAGTATGTCTTGAAAGAAGGAAACGCACTGGTACCCACGTTCATGGGATTTGCTGTGTGCCAGTTTCTGGAAACCAATTTTCCCCAGTTTATCGACTATGATTTTACCTCGAGGATGGAAGACAACCTTGACAAGATTGCTGCAGGGGAACTGGACAAGAACAAATTCCTGAATGCGTTCTACTTTGGAGAAACAGGATTGGCGAACCAGAACAAGCTTCAGCTTGCCTTGGACAACAAGGTGGTCTCAAAAACGCTCCAACTTTCTCAGATCAGCGAGGACAATCCGGTTATGATCGGCCCCTACGGTCCTTATGTTGTTGATAAGGATGGGCAGTTTATCTCACTTCCCAATACGTGGTTGCCCGGTACCACCACTGATGAGGATGTGAAAGCCCTTATTGCGGAGGGTAAGAAGGTGCATGTACCGGTTGAACTCGGAAAAGGTCCGGTACATGGCGAGCCGGTAAAGGTGATGAATGGCAGATTTGGACCATACTGGCAGGAAGGGGATGGTAAGAATGCGGTACGTGCATCCATTCCCAAGTGGGTTCATGATGCGGGCAAGAGTGAAGATCTGGAGATAGCAAGCAGATACCTTGCACTTCCCCGTGTACTGGGTAAAGATGAGAATGGAAATGAGGTGCTTGCCCAGAAAGGAAAGTATGGTCCGTACATCTCCTGCGACAAGAAGACAAGAAAACTCAATCGGTTGGATAAAGACCAACAGCTCTTTTCCATAACCCTTGAAGAGGCCCTTGAATTACTCAGCAAGGAACCTGAGAAGGGTAGTGGGGGAAAAGCAGGAAGGGGGAGTGCCAAGACATCCGTGATCAAGGAACTTGGCCAATTCGAACAAGAGCCTGTGGCACTTGCCACAGGACGCTACGGCTTCTACCTTCGCTTCGGCAAACAAAATATTGCCCTACCCAATGAGTACAAGAAGGATGAAGAGAAGGCCGGTGCTTTGACGATGGATGAGGCTGTAGCGATTATCCGCGCTAAACGTGCGAAGGGCTAACGACAGGAAACAATGGCAAATTTTTTACGGAGGACTCCTCCTAAAAAGCAAAATGTGGAGACCATCACCAGTGAAAATACGGTGGATATACTCTCCTCTGAATTCAAACTGAACAAGGAGAATGTGTCGAGTATTCTCAGGAGTGTCGGTATCAACCTGGAAGCACAGAACCCTGCAGGGGAACTGGACTTGTATAGAGAGGTGATAGCCAGCAAGATTGGCGACAGGAGCCGATTCCTGAATCCTGATGAGACATACATAGCAGAGCTCGATGAACAGTTACGCTCATTTGACGAGATTTATGTAGACACCGCTCCCATCATCCAGAAGGACTGGTTCTTGCATTTTGTCACGAATGCTGAAAGCATTCTTAAGCGACGCAAGAAAAAACTGATCATCCTTGAGAAGACCCTTGAGGAACTGCATGGACTTAAGGACAATCCAGAGAAGGACAGGGAGGTGCGAATACGCTCCACCATCCGGCCTGATCTGATTCGGTTCCTTGCAAAGCGTGGGTTGGTTCGAGTCGGGGATACCGGTAGCCAAGGTATCGCTGATGACCATCTGGTACAGTTGTTCTCGCAGATCGGCAGCAAACGAAACCTGCTGCTTATTACCCAGGACCGCGGTTTGAGTGAGCGAATTGTCCGCCTCTCCATGGAATTGGAAGAGAAAGAAGCAGAACAAGAGAAACTTCCCTGGTATCGTCACATTTTCTCAAGGAAGAGCAAGGAGGCAGATGCCACCCATCGCATGGTGGTTTGCAAGCTTGTTGAGGAAGGCAAACTCAAACGCTGCTACATCTGCCCTGAATGTGATGAAAGTTACTACGATGACCTGCATGACTGTGAAGGAATGGTCCTTTGTGGCCGTTGTTACCTGGATCTGAAGGAGCAGGAAGCAAAACAGGATGCAGTAAACAAACAACAGCGGGAAGCTGAGCTGAAGGCCGAGGAAGAACGGCAGAAGAGATTGGAAGAGGAAGAAGCACGGATTGAATATGAGCGCTCCCGGGATACCGTGGAAAATCGGCTGCGTAGTAAGCAAAGCAAGGTTCGCCGTATTTCCCTGATTGTTTTACTGGTTCTTTTATTGATAGTATCGATTCTCGTACTCGTTCTATAAAGATGAGAAAAGGCTGTTGGGAATCCCAACAGCCTTTCTTGCCCCCGGCGCGATTCGAACGCACGACCCCTTCCTTAGGAGGGAAGTGCTCTATCCAGCTGAGCTACGAGGGCAGCACACAGCCGATACTACCCCAAATCCGGGTGTGGATGCAAGGGGCAAGTAAAATTTGTTACTTCTTCAACAGGTCCCTGATTTCAGTAAGCAATATGATATCAGCAGGGGTTGGAGCAGGAGGCGCTGCCTCCGCCTCCGCTGTTGCCTCAGTATTTTTCCTTGCCTCAATTCGTTCACGGATTCTGTTGATTGTCCTGATCATCATGAATACTACGAATGCGATAATAAGGAAGTCGATGACCTTCTGGATGAAAATCCCGTACATGATGGCAACCTCGGTGGTCTGTTCCGTGGCCTCAGCAATGACAATTTTCAGGTCAACGAAACTTATCCCACCCAGGAAGAGCCCGATGAAGGGCATCAGGATCTCTTTTACCAGGGAGTTGATGATTTCCTTGAATGCGGTACCAATGATGATACCGACGGCCATATCAATTACATTTCCCCTGGTGATGAATTTCTTGAATTCAGCAATCATACCCACTTTCTCAGCCATATGAACCTCCTGGAGCCTTTCTGTTTTCTTCAGTATATATGCCAGCCAGGAATTTCCCTACTGATTTCCCTGCGGTTTGTGACAATAGTCAGCTTTCAGTAAGGAATTTCAGTAATTTGGGGAAAATTTACAAATAGTCGTGGGTGAATGTTGCATAAATATACTAGTTAATGTATAAACTTAACCAATGTTTCGAAACGAAAATGTTTCAGCTCGTTCAATCAGTATATGGAGGTACTAATATGAAGAAAAGCCTGTTGGTCTGTTTTATCCTGGTGGCTTTGCTGGCTTCCCCCTTGTTTGCACAGGGTGGTGGAGAATCTTCCAGCCCTAAAATCGGTTTCATGGGTCCCATGACCGGTGACTATGCCAACTATGGTGTGAGAAGCAACAACTCGGTAATCCTCGCAGTTGAGCAGTTCAATGCTGCCGGTGGTTTCGGTGGAAAAATTCCTGCCGTTCTCGTCTCTGAGGATTCTGAAGGCAATGTTGAAAAAGGTCTTTCAGCAATCGAGAAGCTCAGTTCAGCTGATCAGATTGTTGGGATGATAGGCCCGGTACTAACCGGCACCAGTTTTGCTGTTGGTGAACGTGTCCAGAGTGAAGGCATTGTCATGATCAGTCCCTCTGCAACTCATGCTGATATCACCAATATCGGTGACTATGTATTCCGCACCGTTGTTTCCGACGGTTTGCAGGGTGAGGTTGCCGGCCACTATTTCTACAGCGAACTTGGTTATCGTAATATTGCGGTTCTCTATGCGAAGAATGACTACAGCCAGGGTTTGTACGAAGGCATGACTGCTGCATTCGAGGCAGCTGGTGGAAAGGTGATCATTGCAGAATCCTTCCAGGTCGGCGACAAGGACTTCAAGACCCAGCTTACCAAGATCCGCAGTGCCAATCCTGAAGCTATCTACATCCCCAACTACACCGCTGAGATGGCTCAGATTCTCGAGCAGGCCAGTCAGTTGGGAATGGATACTCCTTTTCTCTCCTGTGATGGATTCTCCAACCCTGAGATCTACGACCTTGCTGGTGAATTCACCGATGGCGTGATCTATGTTGGTCCTGCAAAGGTCAAGGAAAGTCCTGCCTACAGTGATTTCGTTGCACAGTATGAAGCCAAGTTTGGTGTTGGTCCTGATAGTTTTGCAACCAACGCTTATGACGGTGCAAACATCCTGCTCCAGGCAATGGACAAGGTGTACAAGGCTACCGGTAAGTTTGACCGTGCTGCCATCCGTGATGCGGTTGCAGCTACCAAGGACTATGCTGGTGTCTCCGGTACCATCAACTTTGCAGAGAATGGAGACTTGATTGCATACCAGGGACTCTACAGGGTCAACGGGACTACTCCTGAATACCTCGGTTCCTATACCGTCGTTGATGGGGTCCTTACCCAGGTGGACTAAGGTCTCTGTTACTTCCCGGTCTACTCGGGAAATGGGAGGACCGGTGTTGTTTACACCGGTCTTTTCATGTTATCGTACCTACTAGTTTTCGTATGAAGGAGAGAGCATCGTGGGAATTGCCGAATTCTTTCAACATTTGATGAATGGCCTGACCTTGGGAGGCATCTATGCCCTGATAGCCCTGGGGTACACCATGGTGTATGGCATTCTGAAATTTATCAACTTTGCCCATGGTGACATATTAATGGCTGGGGCTTATATTGGTCTGTTTGTGTTTGATGGGCTGAGGGGGGATGCCCCGCTTGGTACATGGACCCTTATTGCATTCTTCCTAGCCATGCTTATCAGCATGGGGTTCAGTGCCGTACTAGGTATGACCATAGAGCGCGTCGCATATAAACCGCTTCGAGGAGCTAACAGGCTTGCCCCGTTGCTGAGCGCAATTGGCGTCTCGTTCATTCTCTCCAATAGTGCTGCGTGGGCCTTTGGTACACACTCCAGAAAATTCAACTATCCTTTTGACAATACACCGGTGCACATAGGGGAGGTGGTTATCACGCCACACCAAAT
>JAIMZO010000055.1 GCA_020054965.1 Spirochaeta sp.
TCATATCGATGCGGGTCAAGGCTTTCTCGTCATCAAAGAGAAGCTGTGCAAGCACCTTGGCAAGCAGGGTCTTTCCCACCCCGGTTGGACCAGCAAACAGGAAGGTTCCCAAAGGCTTTCTTTCATCCCCAATCCCTGCCTTGTTCCTTCGGATTGCATTGCTCACGGCTTCAATTGCTTGCCTCTGGCCAATAACTTGCTCTGAGAGGGCCTGTTCAAGATTCAGATACTTATGGAGCTCACTTTCCTTCATCTTGGCCACAGGAACCCCTGTCCAGTTACTGACAATACGTGCAATATCATCCTCACTGACTTCCTCACGGAGCATCTGCTTTCCTTCAACTTGCACAGAAGCGAGTTGCTCGGTCATGCTTTCAATCTGCTTAAGCAACTCAGGTATTTCTCCATGCTTGATCTGGGCAGCCTTGGCTAGATCGCCCTCTCTTTCGGCACGTTGCTCTTCCGTCTTCAGCTGCTCAAGCCTTGCCTTCATCTCCCTGAGTTTGGCGATGGAATTGCGTTCATTGCCCCATTGAAGATGCATGGCATCACGCGTTCCCTGCAGTTCACTCAACTCACGCTCGAGTTTACCCAACCGTTCTTTACTGGCCTTGTCAGTCTCCCTGGAGAGCGCCTGCTTCTCAATGTTGAGTTGGAGAATCTTTCGCTCAATCTGGTCCAACTCTTCCGGCTGACTCTCTATTTCCATCTTGAGTTGGCTTGCCGCCTCATCGACCAAATCGATCGCCTTGTCCGGGAGGAAGCGATTGGTAATATACCGGTTGCTTAAATTGGCTGCTGCAACGAGGGCCTCATCCTTGATCCGTACCCCATGATGGACTTCGTACCGTTCCTTCAGCCCCCTGAGGATGGCGATAGTCGACTCCACCGAAGGTTCCTTGGTAAACACCGGCTGGAATCGTCGTTCCAACGCCTTATCAGGTTCAATATACTTTCGGTATTCATCAAGGGTGGTCGCACCAATGGCATGCAACTCTCCTCTGGCAAGTGCTGGCTTGATCAAGTTTGAAGCATCGGTTGAACCTTCACTTGCCCCTGCGCCAACAATGGTATGCAGCTCGTCAATGAACAGGATGATCCTGCCTTCACTGGCCGTTACTTCCTTCACCACTGCCTTCAACCGTTCCTCAAACTCTCCCCTGAACTTTGCACCTGCTACCAAGGCACCAAGGTCCAAGCTCAGAATTTGCTTGTTTTTCAATGACTCTGGGACATCCTCCGAAGCAATACGCAGGGCAAGCCCTTCTACAATGGCAGTCTTTCCTACCCCGGGCTCCCCAATCAATACGGGATTGTTCTTGGTTCTTCTGGAAAGCACCTGCATTACCCGTCGAATCTCCTCATCTCGTCCTATGACAGGATCGAGCTTTCCCTGTCGGGCAAGTGCGGTCATGTCCTTGCAGTACTTCTCCAGTGCCTGATAGCGGCTCTCTGGGTCTTCGCTCTGGATTGTCTGGTTCCCTCTGATTGTCTGTAATGCCTGCATAAGTGCATCCTTGGTTACACCAAGGGCCTTGAGTGCCTTGCTTGCCTCTGAAGTGTCCTCCAGGACAGCAAGCAGGAAGTGTTCTGCACTCAGGTACTGATCTTTGAAGTCTGAGGCAATCTTGTCAGCCGCATAGAGTTGATTTCCCAGCTGGGCAGATAAGGAACGCTGTGCATTCCCGCCATATGCCTTGGGAAGCTTGTTGACCAGTGCCCCCATTTTCTCACTCACCATGGCAGGGGGGACCCCCAGACGCTCAAAGAGCGGGGTAAGCAATCCCTCTTTCTGGTTGATCAAAGCCAACAGGAGATGTTCTGTAGTAATTTCTGCGTTGCCATGTTCGTTGGCCAGCATATCGGCATCGCCGATGGCCTGACGCAACTTGATTGTCATTTTATCTATATTCATGGATACTCCTCACCTTTGGGTATGAAGCAACCGACCTTTCCTTACGGGTCTTATCCTGTACATGGGTAAATATAGTGAGGAATCCGGGTATCGGCTAGACCCTGTAGAAATCCAGGTAGGTGCTGATCAACTGCTTTGAGAGTCGCATGTCGAATGTGTCGAGGAATGCAACCTGGAAGCAGGATGATTCAAGCAGCATAAGAAGATGGTTTGCAACCCTGTTCACATCACAATCAACAATATCTCCCGCATTCACCCCCATGCGAAGTAGGCGTTTGAATAAGATGGCGAGCTTTGCAGTTCGCCTGAGAATGATCTCGTTGAAATCCCGACCTTCCTTCTTCATCTGCAACATGACATCTACCAAACTGGTCAATTCGCCTTCATGCTCACTTGCTGTCTGCATGATATCCAGACAGATGGTGGTAATCCTGCTTACCAAATCCTGATCTGTCGACCAGGCATAGGTAGCATACTTGTTGAACATTCTTCCCGTTATCAGCTTCACCGCATAATAGTAAATCTCTTCCTTGTCCTTGAAATATTGATAGATGGTAGGACGGGAAATGCCACACTCTGTGGCTATCAGAGAAAGGTTGGAATCACGATAGCCTTCTCTTGCAAAAACTTTCAGTGCAGTCTGTAGAATTTTCTCCTTTCTCTCTTCATGATCGATCTTTTTCGGCATGCATCCCACTCTCCTGCTATTGGTATAGAAAGTTCTTGTTGAAATACAATATACCACTATACTGTTAAAAACACTAGAATTCATGTGGAGGTTCAATATGCTTTTCCTTTTTTTACCAATTGTCCTCCTGGTAATCCTTGCTGTAGTGGTATTCAGGACTCTCGCTATGCGAACACATACAAAACACCCAGCAACAGCCACTGCTGTACAAACAGGCATTGAAGAGGAAACCATTCTCGCCGAAGCAGTAACGTGCAGGACCGTCTCACATGCAGATCCCAACCTGACCGACTGGAGTGAGTTCTCCCGTTTGCTTGCACTCCTCGAAACATCTTTCCCCCTGTGCAGTAAACACAGAATAACCGATGAGACCATTGGCCCCTATAACCTGGTCTACTGTTTCACCGGTGAGGACAAAAGCCGGGAACCTGCTCTCCTTACCGCCCATCTGGATGTGGTAGGAGCCAACGAGCAAGAGTGGAGCCATCCTCCATTCAAGGGAACAATAGAAGATGGATTTCTTTACGGACGAGGTAGTTTTGACTGCAAACTGCAGGTGATCAGTATCCTTTCGGCGTTTGAGCACATACTCAAAACAGGAGAACACCCCAAGCATACTTGGTATGTAGCCTTTGGATGTGATGAGGAGAGCAACAGCAGCAAAAAGGGAGCTGTTCGCATTGCTCGCTATTTTCAAGGGCAAGCACTCCATTTCAGCTTTGTATTGGATGAGGGTGGTGTGGTTAGCCAGAAGTACATCAAAGGTTTCGAACAAAGCATTGCGGTAGTAGGGGTTGCAGAAAAAGGGTATCTCGATCTTGAGCTCACGGTTGAGAGAACAGCTGGACACTCCTCCACACCAACCTTTCCCACTGCTTTAGGCACACTCTCAGAGGCTATATACAGATTGGAAAACAAACAAATGCCTGCAAAATTAACGCCCCCAGTAAAACAGATGCTAACAAATCTGGGTAAGGAGGGGCCATTCGCATACAGCATGCTCTTTCTCAATCTTTGGCTGACAGGAGGTCTCCTGAAGTTTGTTTTCTCCAGGCAAGCTACGCTCAACGCTGCCATCAGAAGCACGATAGTCCCCACAGTCATCACAGCAAGCGATACAAGCAATGTGATTGCAAAGAAGGCCACAGCAATTGTGAACTGTCGTTTGCTCCCAGGAGATACTCAGGAATCCATTCTCTCCTGGGTCACCAAAACAATTTCCTCTGATTCTGTCATGGTAAAGGCCAGGCAGTGCACTCCCCCTTCCCATATCAGCAAGACTGATGGTGAGGCTTTCAGCTTTCTCTCAGAAACCATCAAGATGACGTTTCCAGAAACCATTGTTACCCCATACCTCATGATGGGAGCCACCGATGCAAGAAAATACCAGAATCTCAGTGATTATATCTACCGTTTTACTCCAGCCAGAATGGACCGCAGTGAAGTTGACCGAATGCATGCTCCTGATGAGCGAATCAGCCTGGAGAACATCTCACTCGCCCAACAGTTCTATACTCTGCTGATCACAGGCTGGTAGACATGCAGAAGCCCCGCTTCTCGCGGGGCCTTGCATGTACAGGATGGTTGTCCATTCCTTATTTGATTTTTACTTCGATTGCCTTGGGTTTTGCAACTTCTTTCTTTGGAAGCGTCAACGTAAGAATACCGTCGGCAAACTCACCTGCGATTTTCTCTTCATCTACATCGTCAGGTAAGGAGAACATCCTCTCGAAGCTCTGGTAGGAGCGTTCTGAGACAAGAAGTTTCTTGTCCTTCTCCTCCTTCTTGGTCTCCTTGACAGAGCTCAGCTTCAGGACGTGTTTCTCAATGTTGACCTTTACTTCCTTCTGCTTATACCCAGGGAGTTCGGCTTCCAGGATGTAGGCATCATCGTTCTCTGTGATATCGACAGCCGGAAATCTTGCGGGGTACACTCCCCAATCCCCAAGCATGTCATTGAACAGAGAATCAAATGCTGAGACTACCGGTGAATCATAGTTTCTTCGTGTGGATAAATATTTCATAGTACACCTCCGTGACGTAATGTGTTTCATCAGTCCCTTTCGGGATTCAGATATGGTTTTGCAGAAAGTGTGCCAACTTCTTATCAACTTCCTATATAATGAATCTATTATTCTTTTTTATAAGTATTTACATGTTTATTTTCAAGGACCGGTGGTATCCATGAGGAACCTCTTGATGATGCAAATCTGGATCAAATCGTCCCTGTCCTTATACAACCAAATCCTTTTTGTTTCTTTTTGACACACTATTGGCAGTAATGACTCACTTTTTTGGGGTAGATTTGCCCAAACGGCAAAAAGAAAAGCAGTATTTCCCCTAACAGGAAACACTGCCATGTGTGGTTATACAAACCCTTGCTAACTAAGATCCGCGAGTGTAGCAACCATTACAGCCTTGATGGTGTGCATGCGGTTTTCCGCCTCGTCAAATACTACGGAGTGCTTGCTCCGGAATACCTCATCGGTAACTTCCAGTTCCCTAAGTCCGAATTGTTCATGAATCTGCTGTGCAACACTGGTATTGAGATCATGGAACGAGGGCAGGCAGTGCTCAAACAAGACCTGTTCGTTTCCAGAAGCCTCAAGAAGATCCATCGTTACCTGATAGTCCTTCAGAAGCTCAATTCTTGCTGCGGTCTGGTCTTCCTCCCCCATGGAGACCCACACATCGGTGTAGATCACATCAACACCCTGTACAGCCTCCACAGGATCAGTGGTAGCCCACAACTTGGCTCCGCTCTCCTTGGCAACAGGGGACAACTCATCAAGCAACTGTTGGGATGGAAACAGCTCCTTTGGTGCAGCAATACGATACTCCATCCCCAATTTAGCGGCGCCGATCATCAGAGCATTGGAGACATTGTTTCTCCCGTCCCCGATATAAGCGAATTTCAGATCTTTAGGGGCCTTGTGGGTATGCTCCATTGCTGTCAGGACGTCCGCCAATACCTGGGTAGGATGATCATCATCGGTCAATCCATTCCAGACTGGAACGTTGCTGTAGAGGGCAATATCCCTGATGACCTCTGGGGAGAACCCACGGTACTGGATACCATCATACATTCGTCCGAGAACCTTGGCAGTGTCCTCGATGGATTCCTTTTTCCCCATCTGGCTGTTGGTCAGAAAGGTAACACAGGCTCCTTCATCAAAAGCAGCCACTTCAAATGAGCAACGGGTACGGGTGGAACTCTTGTCAAAAATCAAGACAATGTTCTTTCCCTCAAGCAGTTTTCCCTGTAACTTCCTTGGATAGGTGTTTCCTTTTTTCTTTGCCTTCAAGTCAGCAGAGAGCTGGAGAAGATCAAGTATCTCCTGTCCTGTGTAGTCCTTGAGGGTCAAGAAACTGCGTCCTTTCATCGGTATCATGTTCAGCCTCCGTTCTCATTGTAGGAATCGTACATATTTATACAATATATGTCAAGTTTTCCTGTATTATTATTCATATATACCCCTTTTTTTCGCATATACATACATAAAAACAAAGCCTCCAAGCATTGTTGCAAGGAGGCTGAAAGAAACTACAATACGGTTACTCAGTCACAAGAACCACTTCACCATTGGGATAGCGCTCTGCAACATAGGAGGTAATCTTCTCACTGCGGAGTGCTTCAACCAAAGCAACAATAGCCTTGTCATTCTCACGTCCTTGCTTGACGGCAACGACATTTACATAAGGACTGTCTGCACCTTCGACAAGCAATCCATCCTGGGTTGCAATCAAACCAGCGGGAATGGCGTAGTTGCCATTGATGATGGCAGCATCGACATCAGAAAGTACTCGAGGGAGACTTGCAGCCTCGATCTCGCGGAAAGAGAAACCCTTGGGATTGGATGCAATATCCAGCGGTGTTGCTTCAAGACCGGCATTTGCATCAAGAGTCAACAAACCAGCACTCTGGAGCAACAACAACGCCCTACCCTCGTTGGTTGGATCGTTTGGAATTGCAATCGTTGCACCTTCCGGGAGGTCAGCAATTGAATCATACTGCTCTGAGTACAAAGCAAACGGCTCAACGTGGATGCCACCTGCATTAACCAGGTGATACCCTCTTTCCTTGTTGAAGGACTCAAGATAGGGGATATGCTGGAAGAAGTTTGCATCCAGCTCTCCGCTCTCCAGAGCCTCATTGGGAGTTACATAGTCGGTGAACTCCTGGATCTTCAAGGTAATTCCCTGCTGGGCAAGATCCTCAACCACCAACTCGAGGAAAGCAGCATGGGGTTCCGGGGTGGCTCCGACTACCAAGGTATTGGAATCGGCCTCTTCTTTGGTGCCTGCTGCAAACAATGAAAGTGCAAGCAACAACACAATTGAAACACTTAGAATCTTTTTCATGAACAACATCTCCTTCTCGCGCCTTTATATGAGAGGTACATAGTGACAATAATACGGGATCAACGCCGTGCTAGCAGCTTGGCACTGATCTTGTTTCCGATCACCTGGATCACCTCAACGAGGACCAGGATGACGACAACGGCTACTACCATGATGTCGCCTCGGAATCGTTGGTATCCATACCTGATCGCCAGGTCTCCCAATCCTCCCCCACCGATTGCCCCAGCCATGGCCGAGTAGCCGATGAGATTAATGATGGTCAGGGTAACTCCGCTAACCAAGGAAGGAAGGGCCTCAGGTATCAACACCTTGCGGACAATTTGCATATTGGTGGAACCCATAGCACGGGCGGCCTGAACGACCCCCGGATCCACCTCCTTCAGTGCGGTCTCGATCACTCGAGCCACAAACGGCGCTGCTGCAATGGACAGCGGGACAATTGTTGCGGTAGTTCCGATACTGGTACCGATCAACAATCTCGATAAGGGAAACAGAAGAATCATGAGGATAATGAAGGGAAAAGAGCGAAGCACATTCACAATCCTTCCCAACACATTATTCAACACAGGGTGAGGGATAATACCACCTTGGTCCTCACCAGAGGTGGCTGAAAGCAGAACTCCAAGAGGAAGCCCCAGAATGAGGGAAAAGAGTGTTGAAAAGAAGACCATGATCAACGTTTCCATCGTTGCTCCAAAAACCAGTATCCAAAGCTTGCTCATACACTCTCCTCCGCTTCAACGACTACACCCATCTGAGAGAGCGATTCGATGGCTTTTTTTCGGGTATCTTCATCACCACTGATATCCACTATCATTGTCCCAATCTCCATATCACCGACTTTTTGTACACCACCGGCCCTGATATTGAAATCCACTCCAAGTTGCCGACTTATCTTACTGAGAATCGGTTGGTCAGTGGTTCCTCCCCTAAAACGCAAGGTATATGCACCACTTTTCTTTGACCATTGCACCATCTTATTCGGTTCTTCAGCCGCTTCATCCACCCCCACCAAGTGGGAAAGGAAATCCTTGGTAACTTCACTGCTGGGATGGGCAAAGATATCAGTGACCAATCCTTGTTCAACCACCACGCCATCATTCAGGACAGCAACCTGGTCACATGCATCACGAACAACTTCCATCTGGTGAGTGATCATGACAACAGTAAGGCTCATTTTCCTCTGGATTTCCTTCAGCAAGGCAAGAATTGAATGGGTTGTTTGAGGATCGAGGGCACTGGTTGCTTCATCACAGAAAAGAATGTCCGGGTCACAAGCCAACGCACGGGCAATTGCCACACGTTGTTTTTGTCCTCCACTGAGTGTACTGATCGGGGCTTTTCCCCTTCCTTCCAGTCCAACCAGAGAGAGCAATCTCGCAACACGGGTTTTTATCTCGTTCTTCGGGGTCCCGGTTATTTCCAATGGGTAAGCAATATTT
>JAIMZO010000056.1 GCA_020054965.1 Spirochaeta sp.
GAAGTATCTGGAAGGCAAGCTGAAGCTGAAGGTGAATGTCGGAAAGACTGAAGCCAGGGAAGCAACAGGTTCTTGTTTTCTTGGGTTCACCTTCATCACACTGGGAAGCAAGGAAGACGGAAGAGGGGTGTGCAGACCAAGGGGAAAGAAAATCGAGGACCTCAAGAGTAGACTCAAGGAGATAACCAAGAGGAACCGAGGAGTGTCGATACATCAGGTAATCAAGGGAATCTGTACCGTTCTTTGTTGCGATTTTCATGGTTGTGGCAATTATCACCTTTATCCCGCAGGTCAGTCTGTTCATTCCAAACTTGATCTTTGGTCCTGCCATGTAACCAAGGTGCAGTATGAGGAGAATATCCTCATGCTGCTATCCTTGAAACAGTTGAGGATTCGGAAAAAGGGACTATTCATTCTGTGTACAGATATAACAGTTTCAGTACATAGGCAAAAATGATACAATGGAAATTGGTGGTAGGAGAAATAGTATGCATGTTGAACCTCGGCAGGGAAGAGAGACAGCGCGGGAGTATGCTCTTCGTCAACTTAAGGAAAATATCATTTCGTTGCAATTGGAACCTGGGAGTATGGTCAGTGAGAACGAGGTGGCAGCCCAACTGGGTATTTCCCGTACTCCGGTTCGTGAAGCCCTGATTGAACTGAGTCGGGTAAATATTGTGGAAATCCTTCCCCAAAAAGGGAGCAGGATCATGCTTATCGACTACACCATGGTTGAAGAGTCCCGTTTTCTACGTCTGGTGTTGGAGAGGGAAGTAGCAAAGATCCTGTGTACCATGGAAGAGATTCCTGATCTCTCTTTCCTGGAAGAGATCATCCGATTGCAGAGTTTCTATATTGAACACTCCAACCCAGAAAAGTTGTTGGAGTTGGACAACCAGTTTCATGCCTTGTTGTTCCTACTTGCAAATAAAGTCCAGTGTTATGGTTGGATGATTGAAGGTCTTACCATCCATTTCGACCGTGTTCGTGCCATGAGTCTGAATGCAATCAAGGATATCAAGATAGTCAATGACCATCAGGCAATTGCTGAGGCGATCAAGCAAAGGGATGCCGAGCTTGCAGGTCAGCTGATGGAGAAACACCTCAGTCGTTACAAGATTGATGAATCTGCCATCAGGGAGAAATATCCAACCTACTTTCGTTGATCATCACTCTTCTGTATACTGCATGCCATGCGAAGAATACTCTGTTATGGTGACTCAAATACATTCGGGACAAACCCAAGTGGGGGAAGGTGGCACTACAATCAGCGATGGACGGGAATACTCTCTGCCCTCCTCGGTCCCGATTTCCAGATTATTGAGGAAGGCCTCGGTGGTCGTACCACCGTGTTTGATGACCCACTCGAGCCTCATCGCTCAGGTCGGGAGTTCTTGCCTGTTGCTCTTCACAGTCATCGTCCACTTGACCTGGTGATCCTCTCCTTGGGTACCAACGATTGCAAGAAGTTCTTCAATGCCGATGAGCGGATCATTGCAAAAGCCCTACAACAATTGGCATCTCTTATCAAGACCCACCCCTATGGAGAGGGGTATCCAATTCCCCAGGTGTTGGTGGTTTCTCCCATTCATATTGGAGATGAGATAGAACGGTCCCCGTTCGTCAGTTTCAATTCCAATGCTGTCATTACAAGTAAAAGCCTTGCTCCTTTCATACAAAGTATGGCAGAAGAGAATGAACTTCTCTATTTCGATGCAAGCAGTGTTGCTTTTCCAAGCAGTATTGACCAGCTGCATATGGACAGGGAGTCCCATCAGGCAATTGGGGAAGGGCTGGCCTCTCTCCTCCTTTCATACTTCAATGTGCAGAAAGAGGAGCCTCAGGAAAAGAAGGAAGAACGTACGGTTACCCGTGCGATCAAGTTTCCGTTCTTTAAACGTTAGGAAGGAATTCCATCACTGCCGCTACCGGCAAGTGGTCAGAGAGCACCTGTCCTGGAATTATGAAATGAGGACTGCTTGCCAAGATTGGCTGTATCCCCCCTTTTATCATGATCTTATCAATGGCCTCTACCAGAAAAGTCTCATGGGTGAGAAAGGGGCAAGGGAAGGTATGCAATAGCTCAATTCAGGATTAATACCGTTAATCTATTGCATACGTGCATCGATATAATGCTTGCTCTGTTTCTTGATTTTCTTCAGCTCTTTCTTCTGTGCCTTTGCCCACTCTTTTCGGCTGATCAACGCTACTTGGTCAACGGGCCTGCCGCTGATGAACTGGATGATGGCACTCTCTGTTTCCTCTGTCCCTGTAGCCTTCGGGTAGTTGATGAAGCCATGGATGGTCTTCTTCACCTCAAGGTATTTTACCGGGGTGTCTGCTGAAGCCAATGCATCGGCATAGAGCATTCCATCATCATGAAGCGGGTCGTACTCAGCACCGATAATCAGGGTTTCGGGAAGTCTGCTATGATCTTTTGCAAGCAGAGGGGAGAAATTTGGATTGAGGATATCCTTTGGCTCCCGTTGGTAGCTGTTGATGAAGAAGGCCATCTGCTTGTCAGTCAAGGAAGGCGCATCCTTGTGCTTCTCATAACTATTGGTTCTCATCCGACCGTCAGTTACAGGATAGAGCAGGACCTGACCGGCAATGGCAGGACCCTTCCGGTCACGTGCAAGACGACTGACCACCGCAGCAAGGTTGCCTCCTGCACTGTCTCCGATCAAGAAGATGCGATCAGGGTCTGTCTTCCAATAGCGGCAACCTGCTGCTGCCCAAACCAATGTATCATAACAATCCTCAACCGCTGTCGGGAACTTGTACTTCGGTGCAAGTCGATAATCCACAGAGAGAACTGCTGCCCCAGTGATATCGGCTAGATGGGCACAGAGGAAGTTGTAGAGATCCATGTTTCCCCAAACCCATCCACCACCATGGTAGAAGATGATCAAGGGAGTAAGATCGCTGATACCACGTGAGCCTTGCTTCTCAAAAAGATACCCACTGATCATCCCATCGGTAACCGGGATGATGAAGGTCTTGGTGGTGATGTTCTTCGCACTCTTGCCAAGAAGTTTGCGGATCACCAGATTATTAGGGATGGATATATCGTTAAGCTCCTCGATGCGTTTTGGTGTAAGCCCTTCAGGATCTGTTATTGTGATCTTGTTTATCAGGGCGATCATACGTTTCATCTTCGGAGACAAATCATAATCTGCCATAGTGATCACATGGTAGTATATCCACCAATGTGACGCAAGTATTCGAGTCCGTACTGTTGGGCCATTTGTATATTCAATTGGTAGTTATCAAACACAGACAATATCCTATTTGCCGCTTTCCGCTATGATTTTCTTAAAATTCAGGAAGAAGAGCAACACCGTAGTGCCTCCTGCGAGAATATCAGCAATTGGTTCGGCAAGGAATACTCCACGCATGCCAAAATGAGAGGAGAGAAGGAATACCAAGGGAATAAGCAGGATGATTTTTCTCAAGAGGGCGAGAAAAAGTGAGATTTTGGCTTTTGAGAAGGAGATGAATGCCTGCTGGCAGGCAATCTGGAAACCAAGCATCCAGAACCCTGCACTATAGATTCGCATTGCCTCACTGGTTTTTTCTAATAGCAGCGGTTCACGGGTGAAGATTCGGACCACCGCTTCCGGGAAAAGCACCAGGATAAGGCAGACCGTGGTGGAGAAGAGAGCGCTGCTGATAAGAATCCTGGAGAAAGCTGCCTTGACCCGTTCTGTATTCCCTGCCCCATAGTTATAGGAAAGGATTGGTTGCCCACCTTGGGTGAGTCCTTGCAGTGGGGCAAGGCTGAAGAGCATGACTGATGCAAGGATCGACATTGCACCAACGGCCAAGTCCCCTCCTGTTCTCTGCAAGGTGGAGTTGAGAATGATGTTCACCAAACTCTCTGTGGACATCATGAAGAAGGGGGAGACACCCAATGCAAATACCGGGAGCATCACCTTCTTGGTGGGCAGGATTTCCTTGAAATTGATGGTCAATGTGGAACGCTTTGAAGAGAGAAAATGCAACACCCAAGTTGCACTGACCGCTTGGCTGATAACTGTTGCAAGTGCAGCACCCTTAATACCCCATCCCAGTGCAAAGATAAAAATTGGGTCAAGGATAATGTTCACCACTGAACCAAGCAGCATGGTCATCATGCTGGTCCTGCTGAACCCCTGGGCAGTTATGAATGGGTTGAGCCCAAGGCTGAAGAGGACGAACGGGGTTCCCCAGAGATAGATGGAGAGATAGTCAATGCTGTATTCAATGGTAGCGGAACTTGCACCGAACGCGAACAGGATTGGCCGCTTGGTTATCTGGAAAAAGAGTATAAGAACGAACGCAAAGATGATAAGGGTGCCAATGGCTTGACTCAGGATTGCATCGGCCTCCTCTTTTCGTTTCTGCCCCAGCTTGATGGAAGCCTGTGGAGCTCCTCCAGCTCCTATGAGCATGCTGAATGCGGCTAGAAGCATGATAATCGGGAAGCTCAGCCCGATTCCACTTAAGGCAAGAGCACCGGAACCTGGGATATGACCGATATAAATCCTATCAATGATGGTATAAAGGGCATTGATCACTTGTGCCAGGATGGTAGGGACTGCAAGGCGAAGCAACAGTTTCCCTATCGATTCCGTCCCAAGTGAGGAAGTTGTTTGTTGCATGCTGGTACTATACCCAAAAGAAAAAAATAAAACAAGCAACGTCGCCCAATTCGTTTATTGCGCATGCATGAAAGGTGTTGCTATACTTCATCCATGAATGACAAAGTGATGGTATTGCCAGAAGTGCGGTTCGGATACGGGTTCATTCCCCCGGAATTTCTTCCTGAGGGAAAGGATGAGTATTATCTGAGGAACATCCAGAACAAGAAAGATCCAGAAAGCTATCGGCATCTGAAGGAAGAGGAGATTGCCTTGCTCGAGGAGAATCTGAATACTTCCCCCTGCTGGGATGATGTGTTGGTGAGTGACCCCTTCGACCCTTCCTTGATCAAGAACAGCGAATTCTATGGATTGGTACGCATTGGAAGCATGACACGTCAGATTGTCAGTTTTCATGACTTCTCTGTACCTATAGGGATTACCAACAGCAGAATTGTCAGCTGTGATATCGGGGACAGTTGCGCTATTCTCGACTGCAGCTATCTCAGCCACTATATTCTTGACCATCATGTCATCATCTACCGCATCGGCGAGATGCAGACCACCAATCATGCAAAGTTCGGAAGTGGTATCCTCAAGGACGGGGAAGACCCAGAGGTGTTGACCACCATGGATATCATGAATGAAGCAGGAGGAAGGACTGTTAGGCCCTTTGATGGGATGCTTCCTTCCGATGCCTACCTCTGGGGTACTTATCGCGATGATGATGCGTTGATGAGGATCTTTGAGATGTTGACTGACAAGACTTGCGACGCACGTCGTGGGTACTACGGATTTGTCGGTCAGCAGTCTGTGATCAAATCATGTGATACCATAAAGGATGTCTGGATCGGGGAAGGGGCTTATATAAAGGGTGCCAACAAACTCAAGAATCTCCGTCTCCGCTCTACCTTGGAAGAGCCGGTACAGATCGGTGAAGGTGTTGAGCTGGTAAACGGCATCATCGGTGCAGGAAGCAGGGTGTTCTATGGATGCAAGGCAATCCGCTTCATCATGGGGGACAACTGTAATCTCAAGTATGGTGCCCGTCTTATACACTCCTTCCTTGGTGATAACTCAACGGTCAGTTGCTGTGAGCTGCTGAGCAACCTTATCTTTGGGGGACACGAACAACACCACAACAACTCTTTCCTGATTGCCAGTTTGATCAAGGGACAGTCGAATATGGCTGCCGGTGCGAATATCGGATCCAATCACAACAGTCGTGGAAATGACGGGGAGATGGTTGCCGGCAGGGGATTCTGGCCAGCTCTGAGCAGCACGCTCAAGTATGACTGCAAGTTCGCAAGCTATGTTCTGATCGCCAAGGGGAACTATCCCCACGAGTTGAACATCCCCATTCCATTCAGTCTGCTGGGATCAGATGCCAAGGAGGGAAGAAGGGTGGTAATGCCTGCCTATTGGTGGATGTACAATCTCTATGCTCTGGAGCGCAACAGCTATAAATACCGTAAGCGTGACAAGCGAAAGGTCATCCGTCAGCAGATAGAGACCGACTACCTTGCTCCTGATACGGTAAATGAGATTTTTACGGCCTGCGACCTACTCTGTGAGTGGGTGGGGATCAATTACAACAGGACCCGGCCCACCTCCCAGGAGCGAAGTGATCTGATCACACAAGGGAAGACCTTGATCACCACGAAGCCTTCAGAAGTACAGTCAATGCAAATGTATGTCTGGGAGTTGGAAAACAGCAACGAACCGGTTGAGATACTCAAGACGGTGGAGGCATACCAAGCGTATCAACAGATGCTTCGTTACTATGCTGTGAAGACACTCAGCGAGTATTGCACCACCCATGAGATTACCATCAGTGAGTTCCAGCAGGCCCATGATGCAGTGCTTGATCCTTGGCTCAATATTGGAGGACAACTTGTACCTGAGTATCGTTTTGAGGTTCTCAGGGATGGTCTGAAGGAAGGCTCCATCACCTCTTGGGAAGAGGTGCATGATACCTATGCCTACTGGTTTTCTCTCTATGAGGAGGACCGTGCAGTGCATGCCTTGGCAACACTGCTCAAGGTGTTAGGATGCAGTGAAATCAACCAAGGGCAATGGGAGCAGGTGGTTGATGAGGTAGCCGTCATCCGCCTTGAAATCGAAAACCAGGTCTTCAAGACCAAGGAGAAGGATTTCAACAACCGGTTCCGCTTCAGTACCTACCGTACAGTGGAGGAACGGGACGCAGTACTAGGCAGTCTTGATGACAATCCTTTCATCCAGGAGTCAAAACAGATCACAGAGCAGGTACTTTCCCAGATCCGGATGGTTCGGTTCTCCTGAGTGTGGTGTAGGTGTCTTCTCCAATACTGATAAGGGTCAGGAGGAGTAACACCGCACATGCGGCCTTGATGATGATCTGCCACCACTCAAGTGAGAGGTTGAAATAGAGCAAGGCCGTATTGTTGTAGATGTTCCATCGCGTTGCAACGAAGATGAAGTAGAAGACTCCCAATAGATCGGAGGCTGCGCTGAAGCCGAGTACTGTTTTTGTCCATCGTGCGCGAGCCATCTTGAACATGGCAACAAAGAAGGCGATGGCAGTGGTCAGCATCCACCCTACGAGGTAAGGACGGAGTAGGTCTGCAACAAAGAGGGGGATAGGTTCCCTGTCTTGGGTATAGATTGCCAGCAAGTTGCCTCTCCTGTACATGAATCCCAGGAACAGGAAGAAGAGCGACAAGCCTACCAAGTCAGCAATGCTGTCTCTCTTCTTGATCTCCCTGGTGGGTACTTCCTCAAGATTATGCAGTTCAGAGAGGTTCCAATCCTTTGCATCTGCCTTCACCTGATACCTTTCAAGTATGGCAAAGGTGATCGTTACCCAAAGGAATGCACTTGAAGCAGCACTGAAGATTGAGGCCAGAGCCTTTGCGATCATTCCAAAGATGGACAGATCGGATGGGGAAAGGAAAAAGGCGAGTACCGTAAAGACCAAGGTAACCAGGGAGACTACCAAGGCAACAATCTTGAGTACCATGATATAGGTATCATAGGTAGCTGGACCGATAAGGTATTGTTCACTGCCACGATATTTCGCCGCCAGTGAAGAGGGGGACCCCATTGACAGGAGCGTCTGCTCGACCTCCTGGTCACTGGGGTTATCGGGCAACATATCCTGGATATTTGCCGTGAGTTCCTTCTCTACTTCCATTCTTTCTGCAGGTTTTAGATGACGGACTGTCTCTGCAATATATCGGCTGATGAGCTCATGCATGGCTCTCCTCCCCGAGCAACGCTTCAATGTGGGATTTTTGCTCTCTCCATTGGTTTGCAAGTGCTAAGAAGATGCTCTTTCCTTCCTCAGTGAGTTGGTAGAACTTTCTCGGCCTGTTCTCGCTGGTATTCCATCTACTCTCCAGGACACCTTGGGTTTCCAGTCTCCTGAGCATGGGGTAGAGTGTATTGGCTTCCAACTCTATGTGTTTTTCTGAAAGTATCTGCAATAGGGAGTACCCGTACTGTGGCGTGGTGAGTTGACTGAGAACACACAGCGTCAAGGTACCTCTATTGAGTTCTGTTACAAAGTTGATAAGAAGTTCTCTACTATTCATGCGACACCTCATATATTTATAATAGTGTGTGTCACACAGTAATGTCAAGAACAAAGTATATTCCTGAGCCAATTGCAAAATGGGTTTTCCGGAACCCCATAATGCATAAACATGCAAAATCGTTACTCACACGCCCCCTATCTG
>JAIMZO010000057.1 GCA_020054965.1 Spirochaeta sp.
AGAAGGAACTCTTTTTTTACGGTGTGGCCATATCGAGTATACGCTTTCGGTTTCCAGCCAGACTGCCAGCACGTTCAGCAATCTCTCGCTTGAGGCTCGCAGGGGAGTAAGGGTCATGACCGTTCTGGTTCATCGAGAGGACAGCATGTCACTTTTTGGCTTCTCTGATGCAGATGAGCGGGAAGCTTTTCTTCAGTTGCAGACAGTATCGGGAATCGGGTCAAAACAGGCACTGAAGATCCTCAGTGGTATCAATGTACGGAACCTTGCAGAGGCATTGGATAGTGGGAACCTGAAATTGCTTTCATCTATACCTGGAATTGGTCCGAAAACCGGACAGAAGATGATCCTTGCACTGAGAAATGTGCTGGTATTGGATGAGGATAAAGGGAGAAGCCAAATGGGAACGAGGAAACAGGCACATCACCCATACAGTGATATCATCAATGCGCTTGTCGATATGGGGTATGATCGTCGTCTCGTTGAGGAAACCGTGGAAAAGGTTGCAGAGAACCAGGCTTCTGAGCTCGAGAAGATGAGTCACCATGATGCCGAGGAACATTTGTTTCGTTTGAGCATCAAGTTACTCGGATGACAGGGACGCAATGCATATGGAAACCAATCAACCGGATTTACACGAACTGATACAAAACTCCGTAACCTCTTCTTCCTTCCAGGAAGAGGCGGACAGACAGGAAAATATTCTTCGCCCGAAGTTGTTGAAGGATTTTCAGGGACAACAACGGCTCAAGGATAATCTTGCAGTCTTTGTGCAAGCGGCACGGGAGAGAAAGGAGACCTTGGATCATACCTTCCTCATCGGCCCTCCTGGACTGGGAAAGACCACCCTGGCAAGCATCATCGCCAACGAGATGGGAGCAGAGATCCGAATGACCAGCGCACCTGCATTGGAGAAACCCAAGGATCTTGCAGGGATTCTGACCAATGTCACCGAAGGATCTATTTTCTTTATTGATGAAATTCATCGGCTCAAGCCTGCTCTTGAAGAGATGTTGTATATAGCCATGGAAGATTTCGAGATCGATTGGGTCATCGGCCAAGGGCCAGCAGCCCGTACGATGCGAATACCTCTCCCGAAATTCACCCTGGTAGGTGCCACCACCAAGGCAGGTTCCGTATCCAGTCCTCTCTCTTCACGATTCGGGATTACATGTCATATCGAGTTCTACAATGAGAAGGAATTGGCAAATATCATCAGGCGATCAGCCCAGATCATGCATGTACATATAGAGGAGGAGGCAATCATTCTCCTTGCAAAATGCAGTAGGGGAACACCTCGTATAGCCAATCGTCTCTTGAGAAGATTGCGGGATTTTGCGGCTGTTATGGGGGATGGCCTTGTCACCTCTACCGTGGTAGACCATGGGATGGAACGACTCGGAATCGATACCAATGGGCTCGAGATGCAGGACCGCAACATACTGCGGACCATCATCGAATTTTATGATGGTGGGCCTGTAGGCGCCGAAACCTTAAGTATCAGTGTAGGCGAGGCAATAGAATCCCTCGAGGATTTCTATGAACCATACCTGATCCAGAAAGGGTATCTGAAACGAACACCTCGTGGCCGTATGACCACTAAACTTGCCTATGAATTGCTGGGTATACCCTGTAAAAGGAATATGGATGACAATCAAGGAATTCTCTTTTGACCTACCACCACACCTGATCGCACAAACTCCTGCTGACAAACGAGGGGAGGACCGACTTCTTGTACTGAACCGCAGAGATGGCAGTTTCGTCGATGAACAGATGCATCATTTCGCCTCCTACCTTGAGGAAGGAAGCGTTGTTGTGGTGAATAACAGTAAAGTCAGGAAAGCACGGGTATACGCTACCAGTGATACCGGTAGTACCGTTGAATTTCTCTTTTTGGAGGAAAACCTTGACAACACCTGGCAGTGTATGGTCACCAAGGCAAAGCGTCAGAAAGTAGGAAAGCACTATACATTCCGCAACAAAGAGGGAAACTACAGTCGTAAGGCCTGGATTACCGGAACCGGTGATGACGGGACCAAGACAGTTGCCTTTGATTCCCCGCTGGATGAGCATTTTTTTCGTGAGCTTGGACACGTCCCCCTTCCTCCGTATATCAAACGGGAGGATTCCTTTGCTGATGAAAAACGGTACCAGACCATTTATGCAGAAAAGGAAGGTTCGGTTGCAGCACCCACTGCTGGGTTGCACTTCACTGAGGAAATACTCTCTTCTATACAGGAAAAGGGGTGTACAATTGTTCCCATAACACTCCATGTTGGGCCGGGAACTTTCTTACCTGTGAGAACCGAGCACCTTGATGACCATACGATGCACTATGAGCGGTACAATATTAGCGAAGAAGCTGCAAAGCTCATTACCCAGGCGCATAAGGAAGGTAGAAAAGTCGTTGCAACAGGAACTACCAGTGTAAGAACGCTAGAGAGCGCCTTCAACAGCGAAACAGGATGCTTGGAAAGTGGGGAAGGGCGGACAAATCTCTTTATCCGCCCCGGCTACCAATGGAAAGTGGTAGACCAGCTCCTGACCAATTTCCACACCCCTGAATCAACATTGCTGGTCCTCGTCTCTACCTTTGCAGGGAAACCCTTCATCGATAGGGCTTACCAGCATGCCGTGGACAAGGAGTATCGCTTTTTCAGCTATGGGGATGCTATGTTCATCCGCTAGAAGAGAATCTCCTGGATGTTTCTTGCAATCTCCTCCTTCGGGAGAAGCCCATCAAGTCTTACCAATGTTACTCCTTCATCAAGTGTATCAAAGATGCGCTCATAGCTCTCTTTTACCTTTTCGAGAAACTCATGACGCTCAAACAACTCCTCTTGGTCTCCTCTTCCCTTGATTCTTCTCAGGCATTCATCAACTGGAGTATCGATGAAAAATAAGTATTGGGGGGAAGGGAAGGCATTGAGCCTCTGTATCGTCTCGAAATCGCTGTCGATACTCTGGTATGCCAAGGAAGAGTAAAGATAACGGTCACAAATGACCAGCTTCCCCTCATCCAGGTCCCGAATAAGACCATTGACCGGATTATTGAGATGGTCTTCTCGGTCAGCTGCATAGAGCATTGCCAGTGACAAAGGCGTTGTGACAATTTGCTTTCTCAGCACGGAACGGACAAGCCGTCCGATTGGTTTATCGGTCGGTTCGAAGGTCGCACGACAGGGACGGTCATTCTGGTCACAATATTCTGCAAGCAACTGCATCTGGGTAGTAGTACCAGCTCCATCCAATCCCTCGAAAACAATAAAATTCTGCAATACTGAAGGCATATCCATATCTCCTTTCCTATCTCTATGGTACGGTAAATATACCACAAGGTAAATCAGTTTTTTTACGTAATAATGCGGGATAATCTGGAAAATGGAGGTGCCCAAGCCATGCACTATCGGCTATACTTGTACAGAAAGGTGTAAGAGGCGTGCGATATCATACTACGTTGAAGGACATAGCCATCTCTGTACTCGTGCTTGTCAGTTGTGCCATTCTCACCCTATGGGGGATGGTATATCTTGATATGCGCAATCCAAGCCGATATCTTGCCGATTACCTGGTTTCTTCCCTCGAGCAGAGCGGCTCATTTACCTTCTCCGCAACCGGTATAGAACGTACATTCCTCAGGGACCTGACCATTCTCAACCCTTCCTTAGAAAAAGATGAAAAGGTCCTCGCCTCTGCAGAAGAGGGAACCATAAAGGGAGGGATTCCCTTGCTTGTCCAATCTGTCATGCAAGGAAACAAACGTGTGTCTCTCGAACTGGAACAAGTGCAGGTAGAACTCGATGAATCATCCTCCCTCCCACAGCGTGGTGATGAATCATCCGATCTCATCAGCCGCTGGTTGCAGGAGAATACCTTCCAAGTCAATGCAAACTCTTTGGAAGGTTCCTTTAGTACTTCCTCATTCACCGCTGATGTACACCAAGCTGCTTTCAATTTTGAGATGCAGAGAGGAGATAGCCTTCCTTCACTGCAGGCAAGAGCCGGAGGTGTATTGCTCAAGATCGGCAGTACCGATGTTGCTCTGGAGGGAACCATTCTCAATCTCAATAAAGAGGGTACGGTTTCCTTTACCTCATCTCTCTCTACGCTTACTACACAACAAGGGTCTGGCAGCATGGAAAACCTTGTAGCCCAAGGATCCATCACAGGTTTCAATCTTCCAACAGATGTAGGGTTGCTATCCCTCTCTGCAGCAAATGTCGATGCACAACTACCAAGCCTATCCTTTTCAATACCAGAGTTCAATGGTACGGTATCACTGGAACAAGGTAGGCCACAACTTGCAACGCTCTCGTTTGACGAAATGATCATGCGCAGCAATCAGATGGTATTGTATGCCCCAACAACCACACTGCAAGGGACCTGGGGTGAAGGACAACTCTCCCTTGGTGCTGCAACGAAGGAGGGAGAACCGCTTACCTTCATTGTGCAGGATACACTCTCCCTGGACAGTGACAATCTGATTCTTAATGCCCGGTACCAGAGCGAGGGTGGGAATATAGAAGCATCCGTATTGCTCAATCAGGTAACCTACCAACGAGAAGATCTTACAGCTCGCCTGGATTCCGTATCCATTACAGGTGATGCTCTACTGAAAGATGGTGCTCTTGAAAATGTTTCAGCAAGCATGTCCTCCAGTAGTACGTTCTCCCTGCATTCAGAAGGGATAGAAGCTGCTTCCCCGCTCACATCAACAGTTCGTTATGAGAAAGATCGCTCCTCATTGAGCGCATCCCTTACTTTTGAGGAACTGATATCTTCTTTCACCGATGGACCCCTCTATACCCGCCTCTCATACCAAGGGAATGTGCTTGGAAGACAGTTGCAAGGGGAGATCTCTCTTGATGAGCGGTTCAACCTGCTTTCAGTATACAATCTCCCCCTAGAGGATGTCGGCTCTCTCCATATCAGTTCACGTATGGATGAATTCCCTCTCTCATTCCTTTCTCCCACAATCACACGCTATGCGCCATTCTTGCAACCGTATTACGATGAGGCTACAAACCTTACAGGGAACATTTCATTCCAGTCAGAAACGGGGCAGGGGGCTGTCATGCCATTTGACGGCACCCTTGCCATTGACCTTGCGATTCGGCAGATGAAAATCGGAAAGCTTGAGACAGATGCAGGATTCATCTTCCAAGGGTATGTAGAGAAGGATGTGCTCGATGTAGAGGCTTTGACCATCGCTACCAGTGGATACAGACTGGTGTACACAGGGGAAACGGATTTGCACGACTGGCTTCCCAGTGGCCAATTGGATCTTTTCAGGAGCTTTGACGGACAACTGCTTGGAAGTATCAATTTCTTCGAGGAACCACCAAAGCAGTATCGGTTCAAGATGACCACCCCATATGAACAATCCTTCTTCATTGAAGGGATTGTAAGTTCATCCCCGCAAAATCTCCTCATTGGAGATGCCCAGCTTGGAATGTTCGAAACGCTCTATCCTTTCTCGTTCCTTTTGCAGACCAGCACATTACAACTTAGCATCAAGCAAGAAGATGCATTTTCTCTAAGCACGAACCTTGCTCCACCTATTGTGGCTGACGTCACCAGCAATGGACTGACCCTGCCTAATCGAGGATTCTTCGCCAATTCTGAAATTTCTGGTGACATGCAGATTGTATTCAACAATTCTCACGAATGGAGCGTATCCAGCAATCTTCTGACCATCGGTGATGTGGTATTCCAGGGACATACCTACAAACTACAAACTGCCGTATTACTAACACAAGACACACTATCTCTTCCTGATATCTCGCTTACTGATGAACAGGATACAGAACTAAGGAGCAAGCTTTCCTATACTGGCTCAGATTTCCTCACCCTGGGTGAACGCTCCTTCCTTGCACCCTTCGATGCATCGTTTACGCTAGAGGCCAACAACGAGCGAACCATTGCCATCTCCCTTATGGGTGAGGATTCACGTATCAGTGCACTTGTAAAACTTGATGAATTGCCTCTTGATCGATTTTTCACGTTCACAGAAGGTGTAGTCGTTGATTTGGATCTCCTAGGCTATACCGATCTCAAACAGACAATCAGTGCTGACGGCATACTGAATCTCAGAAGAGGAGACGGGACATTGTCCACCAAGATTGAAGCTGGGAATACAACGCTCAACCTATTCGATTCGCAATTTTCACAAGGAGACCTTTCCTATGCAGGCAATCTGTTGCTCATCAAGGGAAACAAAGCCTTAAGCGAGGGTACATTCTCTCATATTCGCCATCTTTCCTATAAAGACCAGGAAAGTACACTCAGCTATACCCTTGCACTCGATCTGGGAACGATGGAAAGTCTCTTAGACCTCCCTTCTGCAATATCCCCAATCCTAGGGGGAAAGGCAAAGGCTGTACTTTCGCTTTCAGACATCCTGCTTTATGGAGAGGGAGGGGTTGCCGATGGTGTCTATACCATTTCTCTGGATAAGCCGAACCTCTCTATTGAAAGTGATCTTCTTGCATTCAATTACAACCTAAGCACACAGCAGCTCAAGGGAGAGGCAGATCCCTTATTTGGTGTTGGTTTATCTGTAGAGGGGTCCCTTGCAGAAGAAGACTTCGGCCTTATTGTGGAAGATATATATTTCCCGTTGCATCTTCTCAACAGGACCATCCAGAAACCTGTATTCAGTTTTCTGGATGGTATTGCAGAAGGTGAGGTTTTCATTGGAGGAAGGAAGGATGCCATCCGCCTTTATGGACAAGCTAGTATTAACTCAACGAGAATGAAGCTTTTTTGGTTGCCTGAAGATATTATTACCATAAAAAACATTACAGCAACTCTGGACGGTACAAGAGCAATTACTCCAAAGATTCCTTTCTTTTCCACCAATACGAATACCGGGAAAACGGTTGAAGGATATAGCACTCTCGAGGCAACCTTTGATGGACTGCGCCTGCTCGATTATGAGATTCATGTGGACAGCGGAGAGAATATGCTCTATGCCTGGCTTCCCATTGAAGAATTAGATGTGGATATTCATACCTACGCTGGAGGAATCTTCAGCTTTTTTGGAGGGGGACTTGATGCGAGGCTTAGTGGAAAAGTCACCATTCAGGACACAATCATAAGCTTGGGTATCAAGAATTTTCCTTCCTGGTATACAGTGAACAACATGTCGATCACTGATTTTACGGTGGTAACAGGTAGAAATGTGTCATTCTTCTATCCAAATACACAGAGTCCATTCATTCAGGCAACCATCACGGAAAACCAGAAGATCATGTTAACCTATGATCATATTGCCAATGACTTTGCCATCAATGGAAATCTTTCCTTCAGAAGTGGAGAGTTCTACTACTTCCAGAAGAACTTCTTCATTACCGAAGGGTCACTCTCTCTCCGTACAGATGCATTGTCCGGGCAAAATACCATCCAGCCAACAATCAATCTGAGAGCAAAATTGACAGATTTCGACGCCCAAGGGAATCGGGTGGACATCTTCCTTATACTACAAGATTCAAGCCTTACTAATCTCAACCCGCGATTTGAATCGACACCACCAAAGGATGTAAATGAAATACTCGAGATTCTTGGTCAGTCAATTCTTCCAACCGGTGCATATGGACAGGTGAATCTCTATAGTGTTGCCAGTCTTGCAGCTGCCGCTACCGATGTAGCCGAACGACTTGGGTACTTGCAAACCAGCCAAACGTCCTTGCTCGCTGATTCAATCCGTATTTCACTCGGACTTGATATGTTCAGCATCCGTAGCAATATCTTGCAGAATATTCTCATCGACGCCCTACCGGGAGCAAGCTTGGCCAACCTCAGCCCACTGGCACGGTATCTGAACAATACCACGATATTCATGGGCAAGTACGTAGGAGAGCAATTCTTCCTGCAAGCATTGGTGCACCTTACTGCTATCGACGGAACTGAAGCTACCCGAACATTCATCTATCCCGACCTTTCACTTGACCTTGAGCTGTCACTTGACTGGCAGAACCCAATAGGGACATTCTCCTTTTTTACCCAACCCAACGAGTTGTCGTTCGTCAATATTTTAGATACCATTGGGTTTAGTGTAACCAGAAGGTTTGTTCTGCGTTAAACAAGCATATACGAGGAGTTATCATGAACATGCGGAAATCACGCCGTTTCTTTTGCACAATCCTTATCATTCTTTTTTCCCTTTCCCTGCTGAGTGCCGCTGAA
>JAIMZO010000058.1 GCA_020054965.1 Spirochaeta sp.
AGCAAAAGCTTGAAGGGGAGGATGGCCCCCTGTATGTAATGACACCTCCTTTGAGGAGCAAGGAAGATAATGAGGCTTTGCAGGAAGCGGTACTTAATGGGGAAGTGCAGATCATTGCAACTGATCACTGTTCCTTTACCCGCGAACAGAAACTCTCCAGCGATGATGTGAGAACCATTCTTCCAGGGATTCCCGGTACTGAGGAGCTTCTGAGCCTCGTGTACTCCTTTGCCGCAAACAGTGGGAGGATTGGCCTTCAACAGGTGGTGAACCTGCTCAGTACGGCCCCTGCAAAGGCCTTTGGGATCTATCCCCAGAAAGGCTCCATCCGCGTAGGAAGTGATGCAGATCTTGTCATCTTCGACCCTGATATGGCTTGGACGATCAGCAAGGAGAATACGCATTCTGCCAGTGGTTACACCCCGTATGAGGGAGTGCAGGTAATTGGAAAGCCGATCATGACATATCTTCGTGGGCGTCTGATCATGGGAGACAATATCTATCTTGGACGTGCAGGTTACGGCAAGTTTGTTTTCCAGGATGATGTTGGTCGGGGTAAGACGATTATGCACTGAGTCTGAGTGGTTGGTTTTAGTGACGGCATCCTGCAAGGGATGCCGTCTTTCGGTAGTACACTTATTGTCACAAATGGCTATTTTCACTATACTATCAGCAAGGAGTTTTCATGATTGAAGGCATACTGTTTGACATGGATGGGGTTCTCATCGATTCCGAGCCTGTCATCCTACACGCTGCAATGACCTATTTTGAACGTATAGGCGTAACCGTCCAGCCTGAGGACTTCACCCCATTCATCGGCGCAGGAGATAAGCGTTTTCTCTGTGGCGTCGCTGAGAAATATGGTGTTTCGATAGACTTTGAAGAAGCCAGGGAGACCTTGTTCTCTCTCTATGCAACATACGCGATGGACCGTGGCCCGCTTCCAGGGGTTCATAGGTTTATTTCCAATGCCCGTAAAGCAGGGCTGAAGCTGGCCCTTGCCACCAGTGCTGTACGTACAAAGGCAGAGATCAATCTTCGTGCAATAGGGCTTGCTGAATCCGATTTTGATTGCATGGTAACCGGGGAAAGCATCAAGCGGAACAAACCGAATCCAGATATCTATCAGTTGGCGTCTCTTTCCATGGGGATGCCTCCACAGGAATGCTTGGTGATTGAGGATGCTGTGAATGGTATTATTGCGGGCAAGCAAGCCGGATGTTCTGTCTGTGCTGTGGCTACCACGTTCCCTGTATCCGAACTTGTTGATGCCGGGGCAGATTATGTACTTTCAAGTCTGGATGCATTTGAGGATTTCAACAGTATTGAAGAGCTGGAGATGATCCTCTCTTCCAGCAAGGGAATAGACGACCGAGTGGTGTATGGGGCAAACAAGATCCTGGAAGCACCGTCTCCCTTGAGGGGCGGGAGAGCACTCTTGGATTTGGCAATCGAGCAAGCATATGAAGCCAGGAAGAATGCTTACACCCCCTATTCAAAATACAAGGTTGGGGCGGCAGTGGTCAGTAGTGCCACTGGCCGGGTATATAGTGGATGTAACGTGGAAAATTCCAGTTATGGAGCAACCATCTGTGCGGAACGTAATGCAATTTTCAATGCCATAACAAACGAAGGAACCATTGGTATCTCACTTCTTGTGGTAGTGAGTGAGGATGCTCCTCCGGCCCCCCCGTGCGCACTATGCCTACAGGTGCTTGCAGAGTTCAGCAAAAAGGATACCGATGTTCACTTGGTGGATGTTGCCTACGCTGAAGGTAGAAAGGGTAGCCATGTAGTATACCGATTCGAGGAGTTGTTGCCGCATCCCTTCATATTCCCCACGATGAGGTCATGATGCGTCAGGTTCGTTTGGTAGGTATAATCATCAGTTTGATGCTTCTCGGAACAGGTTGTTCAAGCACCCACCATATGATATCCCCTGAGGTGCTCTCTGAGTCGGCTCCTTTCGAGGAAAAACTTTCTTCGTTTCAGATTCCTGCCGTTCAGGTTTCTTATCCTGATGTATACTATGATGGCAGGGTATGGAGAGAACGGCTTATTGAGTTGGTGGAGGATGCGGAGGATTATCTTATCGTCAGCGCATTCCTTGCCTCCAGTTCCGAGGAACTGGAAGAGCTGTACAGTGCACTTGCCAGGAAAGCAGAGAGTGGAGTCCGCGTATACTTCGTGGTCGACGGGACTGGTCCCTTTGACATGACAGAGACACGCTTTCACTTGATACCGCTCAAATTCCTCCGTGAAAGCGGTGTACACCTCCTGGAGTTCAATCCCATCAGTGGTGCACGGCTGGTGAGTGGCCTGAATCTTCTCTACCGTGACCATAGGAAATTCCTCATCGTGGACGGGAAGCACGTCGCGCTTGGGGGGATGAATCTCAACTATATCTCCATTGGTGCCGAAAACGAGCAACTGCAACGGGATAGCATGTATGAATTCATCTCTCCTGAACTCAGCAGCCTTATTCTTGACTATTTCGTTCCTTGGTGGAATGAACAGACCTGGGATGAGATAGATAGGGATGACTTTACAGTTGATGAAACCTCGCTTGAAGGAAAGGAGACATACCGGGGTTGGTATGTGAACCAGGAACCGGGAAGTGCACAGATCAGCAAGCTCATCGGCTCACTGCTCAGAGAGGCGGACCACTCAGTGCAAGTGCTGCCGTTTCTTCCCTTCCTGGATGAGGAGATGATCACGGCTTTTCGAATGGCACAAGAGCGGGGTGTAGAGATACAGATGATCATACCCTTTGACAGGCGGGTTACCAACCGTAAGGGCGTCGAGTACATGACAAAGGATCTTCTTGACATGGGGATTGATCTTCGTATCGAGGAAGATAGTGCGGAAACCCAACGGTTGCTGCATGAGAAGTTGCTCATTGTAGATGAGCGCTATGTCTTGATTGGGTCAACGAATATCAATTACCGTTCAATGAATCTCGCATATGAGAATTCCCTGGTGATTGACAGCCCGGAATTGGCCCAACAGTTGAAACTTCATTTTGAAGACCTGTATGAGGGCACCGTTCCCATTACCGAAGAGATGGCCGAGGGATGGCATACCCTCAGGAACTGGCCCCGCTTCATAACCGCATTCTTTGGAGGTTGATGATGAGGAAGCCGACAATACTACTCATGCTGCTGATACTTCTTATATCAACTCCTGTGACAGCCCAATCGTTCGGGTACGGGGTTGGGTACTATGGTGAAGAGATATCAGATGGACCGGAGAGATTGTCCAGTGGGATGGAAATCTCACTGGCTTACCGACCTTGGTTGCTGGAGTACGGGAATCCTTCCTTGGTGGGCAAAATAGCTTTAGGAACCAATCAGGATAAGGAGTGGGTCATCCCATACCTGCAGGTAGGCTTGCATGTTGATCTTGTCAGGACCATGAATCATCCATTCAATTTCATTGCTCACAATGTGGTCGCCTATACGCCTGCCCTCGGGGTTTTCTACCAGTTTGATCCTGCAAGGGAGACCTCCACCTTCACCATGGAAGCAAGTCTGTTGAAATTAAGCCAAAAGGATTTCTGGTATGAAGCGTTTTCCCCCTTTATCGCCTTCAATATGGATAAGGGCGTAGTGGACAGTTGGGGGATCAACCTTGTCCGTTACACGTATTTTTTCAAGTAGGGTATCATGCATAAGAAATTGTTATTGACCAGTATCATCGTCTTGATTGTTGTTTCTCCTCTCTTCGCTGGGTATTTTGACCTTGGAATCACCTTGGGAACCAATGCACACTTATATGAGAAAGATCTGGATCCAAGTCGGATGAAGCTTGCATGGGGACTTTCTACCGGTTTAACGGATGTATGGGAATTTGATGTTCAGGTAGATACTTGGATCATTCCCGACCCATTCAGCAGCTCATCGGTTTCACTGCTCATGCAACGAACGCTGCTGGGGCAACGTTCCACCGCATCTGCAGTGGCAGGGGTAGGGATCAATACGCTCGTGGGAGCAGGTGTCATGGTAAGTCCCTACCGGGAGCAAGAAACCTTGGGGATCAGCCATGTGCTGCTCTCCTTGACCCCTGTTACGATAGGGAACCCCGTAAATGGGAAGAGAGAGCGTCTGCTCTCTCTCACCTTGGCCTACAATCTATCAAATGGACAGATTGGCCTGCTCTTTGATTTGATCAAATATGATTTCTATGTGGTAGGTACTTATAAGGACTACCGCTAGCAGGTCCCTTCCAGGGCCATCATCTTGTCAACTCGTCTCTGGTGCCGTTCCCCTTCAAAAGAGACCTCCATGAAGGCATCCAGCATATCCACGGGGTCTTCCGGATAGTCGATTCTTCCTCCAAATGCAATAAAGTTCGCATTGTTGTGTCGTCTCGCCATTGCTGCTGCATAGCAGTTCTGGGGGAGAGCACAGCGGATACCTTTAACCTTATTTGCACTGATGGAGATTCCTATACCGGTTCCACAGAGGACGATACCGAATTCATACCCGCCTTTCTTGTACTCCAGGCATGCTTCTTTTGCGATATCGGGGTAATCTACCGAATCATTGGAAGTTACTCCCAGATGGTTTACAGAATATCCCATCTTTTCCAGATATCCAATTAATCTCTTGGCCAGTTCAACCGCACCATGGTCATTAGCAACTACTACACTAGGCATATTACATCTCCTTGGTTTCTTCAATGGTACCCTATTTGCACTGCTCTGACTAGCCGTTATCAGTTGTCAGAGGAGCCCAACTCGGATAGAATGACGGACAACAGAGGAGCATGTCGTGGCCGAAATATTTGTGTGTGGACATCGTAATCCGGATATGGACAGCATCTGTGCTGCCTATAGCTATGCATTCCTGAAGAATAAAGTCGACCCCAACAACATGTACAAAGCAGTACGATGTGGGAATCTCAATGATACAACAAAAGCACAGTTTGACCGATTGGGGGTAACCCCTCCTCCTTTCATCAAGGATGTAAGAACCAAGGTGCTGAGTGTTACCCGAAATACCAACGCGGTTGTACAGGTGGGGGACCCCGTGTACAATCTGGTTTCCATATACGGATCTTCAAACAAATCATCGGTTGTACCGGTTATGGAAGGGGAACAGTACCGTGGTCTGTTAAGTGTTGATGAGGTCAGTAGCTTTGTCCTGAAAGAGAACAGCGGGGAACGCCCCAGCTATCACTTTGTTGTGGATAATTTTCCCAAGGTGCTCAAGGGTTCCTTCCTGAAGCGTGGCGAGAAAGCAACCTTCGATGCCCCAATCATGGTTGGGGCGATGCGCTATATAATCTTCTGCAAGCATATGGAAGCTTTAGGAGGAAGGCCTCCAATCCTGGTGGTAGGAGACAGGGAAGATCATATAAGAAAAGCTATTGAACTCCAGATTCCGGCCATTGTCCTGACAGGAATTGAAGATCAGGTAACCAGCAGTGTCGATTGGGGTTCCTATCAGGGTTCCGTATATCTCAGTGCCCTTGATACCGCAGAGACCCTCCGTTTGCTGCGTCTCAGTGTCCCGGTCAAGGAGCTCATGGTACAGGACCCCATCAAGCTAGAGGAAGATTGTCTCTTCGATGTGGCAAGGGACATCCTTGCTGATAGTGAGTACCGGGGGCTTCCCGTATTTGGAGGTGGCAAGTACAAGGGTTTTGTGACCCGCCGTTGTTTCCTTGAGAGGCCCAAGACAAAAGTGATCATGGTCGACCATAATGAATCCGAGCAAGGGGTAAGCGGTATTGATGAAGCTGAGGTGTTGGAGATCATCGACCACCATCGTCTGGGCGCTGCTAAAACCCGAAACCCAATTTTTATCTACTGTGAACCACTGGGTTCCACCTGCACAATCATCTATAAATTGTATCTCCGATATAATATTGAGATTACCCAGCAGATGGCTCGTGTTCTGCTTTCGGGAATTGTCAGTGATACCATAATGCTCAAGAGTCCCACTACCACGTTCGATGATTTTACTGCAGTACAGGATCTCCTGATTCTTGGGGATGTGGAGGACATGCGCACGTTTGGGGAGACAATGTTCAGTAGTGGAGCTTCCTTGGCGAAAGAGGACCCCCGCAAGATGCTTGAGGCCGATTTCAAGGTCTATCGAGAACTCGGTGTGTCGTTTGGGATCGGACAGTGTGAAGTAACCACGCTCAGCGACGTGGATGAGTACAAGGATGCGTATCTCTCCGAACTGGAACGCCTGAAAATGGCGCAAGGTCTGGATTGGGCAATGTTCCTCATCACTGATGTTGTGAGGGAGAACAGTGTACTGCTTATGACGAGTTTGCCGATCACTGAACGGAAACTAGCCTATGAGAAGACAGGTGAGGGAAAGTTTTTCCTTCCCGGGGTCCTCTCCAGGAAGAAACAATTGCTTCCTGAGATTCTCAGGGTGCTTGAAGAGTAGAACCTATTTGATCTCAGCGATGGTTATGACACTGGGGATGGTTTTCAGATTCTTGATGATCTTCCTGAAGTCATCCTCTCTCTCCACTTCCATGGTGAATGTCCCCCTAAGTTTACCTTCCTCATCATCGTGCAGCTTGCCTTCGATGAGATGCCCCTTATGCTTACGCAGTGCTCCCTCGATCTCCCCGAAAAGATCATAGGTGCGCTTGCTGGTTACACTGAAGCGTTTGGTAAGTTTCGGGAACTCTGTTTCCCATTCCACCTCGATAGCCCGGTCATCAATTTCTGCCATGTTCTTGAGATTGGGACAGCTGCGTTTGTGGACGATGATTCCCCGTCCTCGACTGATGTATCCAACAATGTCATCCCCCCGTACTGGATTACAGCACTGGGCGATGTGGATCATCATATTTTTCTCTTCACCAACACGGAATTTGACCCGTTTTGCATCAAAGACCTCCCTGACGATATGCTCATCATCCATCGGCGGCTGTGGTGGTTGCGGCTGTTCCTCTTTCTGCTGATGGTCGGGTGCTTTTCTCTTTGCAATGATGTCCTTGTCGATGAGGATGTTCTCATCATACTTGTTCAGCCATGCCTTGATTTTCTTGCGTGCACTGCTTGTCTGGGCATAGCGGAGCCATTGCAAGTGCGGCCGTGCATTGGGACTGGTCAGTATCTCGATGACCTGGGTATTCTTCAGTGGGGCATTGAGCGGGATGATGGACCCATCAGCCTTGGCGCCGGTGGTATGGTTGCCTACCTCGGTGTGGATCTGATAGGCAAAATCCAGGGCAGTGGAATTGGTGGGAAGTTCCACGATGTGTCCCTGTGGAGTGAATACATAGATGGTATCCTTGAGCAATTCCCCCTTGATATCCTCCATGTATGACTCACTACTCTCGATCTCGTTCGACCAGATCTTGAGCTTGCTGATGATACGGGAGAACTGTTCATTGTCCATCTTGTTCCAGGACCCACTGTCACTGCCTGTATCGGCTTTGTAGCTCCAGTGGGCGGCAACACCATACTCAGCGGTAAAGTGCATTTCCTTGGTCCTGATCTGTATTTCCAGCAACTTGCCATCGAGTGCCATGACCGTAGTATGCAGGCTCTGGTAGTTGTTTGCCTTCGGCATGGCAATGTAGTCCTTGAACCGTCCTTCAATAGGCGGCCATAGGCGGTGTACCACCCCAAGGATGGTATAGCATTCGGTTATGGTGTTGCAGAGGATGCGCACCCCAAGGATATCGAAGATCTCATCAATCTCCTTTTTGCGCTTCTTCATTTTCATGTAGACCGAATAGGTATGCTTGGCTCTGCTGGTGACAATGATGTCACTCAGCTCAGCATCACCGCAGGCACGATAGATGGACTTTTCCACCCGGTTCAGGTACGCATTCTGTTCACTCTTCTTGCTTAACAAGTAATCTTGTATGTAGTTGAAGGTATCTGGTTTGAGTACTTTCAGACTCAAATCTTCCAGTTCATCCTTCAGCCACGAGATACCCAGACGGTCGGCAAGGGGAGCAAAAATATCGAGGGTATCCCCTGCGATTTCCTTCGCCCGCTGCGGGTTCAGGTGCTGGATGGTGCGCATGTTATGCAGTTTGTCTGCAAGTTTGATGATGATGACGCGGATATCCTTGCTCATGGCAAAGAACATCTTGCGGATGGTTTCAGCTTCCTGGACGCTCTTGTTCATCGTCTTGAGGTTGGCTATCTTGGTCTCTCCCTCGACCATATCAGCAACAGCCTGTCCAAACGTCTGGGAAAGTTCATCGTAGGTG
>JAIMZO010000059.1 GCA_020054965.1 Spirochaeta sp.
ATGGCAAAAAAGTACGTCTGGATAACGACCCCTTATCTTATCCTCGATAATGAAATGCTCACTGCGCTGAAGATTGCCGCCCAAAGTGGTGTAGATGTGCGTATCATTACCCCTCATAAACCTGATAAATGGTATGTATTTGCTGTTACAAGAGAGAATTACCGGCCTTTGTTGGAGTCTGGGGTGAAAATTTATGAGTATATTCCCGGATTCTTGCATGCAAAGATGTTCGTCAGCGATGACCGTGTTGCCATCATCGGTACAATCAATATGGATTATCGGTCATTCTACCTGCACTTTGAAAACGGGGTGGCATTCTATGGCTCATCTGTAGTGCAGAAGGTACATACTGATATACGAAATACGTTGGATGTAAGTAGAAGAATCACCATGGATTTTGTAAAGAATCGCTCGTGGATTAAGAAGTTTACCGGGATGGTCTTGAAACTGGCCGCCCCGTTGTTATAGGAGGAAAGATGCGATTTCTCAATTATGGTTCTGTCAATATTGATTTGATTTTCACGGTAGACCACATTGTAAAAGGCGGGGAGACACTGCAGAGCACGTCTCTCACCAAAAGTGCCGGGGGCAAGGGTGCAAACCAGAGTGCTGCCCTTGCTAAAGCTGGTGCTGAGGTTTTTCATGCAGGAAAGATTGGGGAGGATGGCGCATTCCTGTTGGAGTTGCTCTCAAGCTATGGGGTCGATACTTCTCTCATCCATCGGTATGAAGGGGCGACAGGACAGGCGTTGATACAGCTGGATAGCAATAAACAGAATGCAATCATCCTCTACGGAGGAGGGAACACTGCCATTACCATCGATGAGATTGATAAAGCGCTCAAGCAATTTTCCTCAGGTGATATGCTGGTTCTCCAGAACGAGATTGTCCACAATGGGCACCTGATCCGTGAAGCGAAGAAAAGGGGGATGAAGGTTTGCATGAATCTGGCGCCCTATGACCAAAGTGTACGCAATCTTCCTCTGTCACTTCTGGATCTTCTGGTAGTAAATGAGATCGAAGGGGCCAACCTTGCCGATCTTCCAGAGGGCAGTGCTTTTTCCGATATTCTGGAACAGCTTGTTAAGAATTATCCTGAGAGCGAAATTCTCCTGACTATTGGGAAGGAGGGCTGTCTCTACGGTTACAAGGATCAGAGGATCAGTGAGGGAATCTACGACACTCCGGTTGTTGATACCACAGCAGCAGGTGATACCTTCATCGGATACTATCTGGCTTCGCTCTCACGTGGGCTCTCCATAGGGGAGTGTTTGCGTGCAGCCAGCAAAGCGGCTGGGCTTGCTGTCTCTCGCCCAGGGGCCATGGCATCGATCCCCCTGGCGAATGAGGTATTCGACTAGGAATTCACCCATACAATCAGGTAAAGATAGAAGCCAGTGATGTTTCCCTCATCACTGGCTTCAATATTTGCAAGCTTGTCTGTCCGGACGCGCTTCAATCTGTCTTAATTGGCAACCACGAACAACATCCTGTTCGTTCCCTCTTCTGAAACGGAATAGGTGAAGTTGTACGCATTCGACTCAACTTCAAAGTATCCAAACTCATCGGCGGTAAAGATGTTTCTCTCGGGGATGGAGGCGTGCAACTTGAGTACTGCCGTATCCTGCCTGCCGGCAGCAAAAAGAGCAGAAGAGAAGACGGTCATCAAGATGGCTGTCAGTATGATGGCTTTAAGCTTCTTCATCTTCTTACTCCTTTGTAACCGTTGTTACAGTTATATAGTATGTAAGATGTAAGAAGATGTCAATATATAATAAAAATAAATTGTTATAATAGAAGAAATTATATATTGTCATATGTTAGAAGAAGTAACCTATAACATATACCAATAACATATCACATTACACAAGTTTCATGAGAAAATCTGCGAGAAGTAGTCACTTATGACATGATGAAATCGTCGAATCTGAGAGGGATTGAATAATAATGAAGAAATATTACTTGTGGCACATCCCATGATATGACAAAAGACATGTACAAAGGTACCTGTCACTTCTGACAAGAGGTGCGTGGAAGAAGTTCCGTATCTTCTTCCACACTTACAAGCCGAGAAGTTGCAAATGGGTCTTTCGGTAGGAAGAGGGGCTGCTCCCTGTGGATTGCTTGAAGCGTTTGGAGAAATGGAACTCAGAACAAAACTGCAGTTTCTCTGAAATTTCCTTGATGGATTGGGTTGTGCTGGTAAGTAGTGCACGTGCCACTTCAAGCTGCAGGTTTGAGTAATACCGCATCGGGGTGGTGTTCATGCGTTTCTTGAACAGACGAACAAAATATGAAGGATCGAGTTGTACATGGTCGGCGATCATCTGCAGACTCAGATTGTCAAAGACATGTCGTTGCATATAGCGGATGGCTTTCTCGAGGTGCACATTCTCCCCTTGATTCTCTTCCAGCTTTGTGCCGGCAGCAAGGTTGTACAAGAGGCCGAGCATCTGGTGGCAGGCACTGATGCGTAATTCCTTCAGTTGGCTGAGACCCTTGTCCCTGACTTCCTCAAAGAAGAAACGCCAGTTTGTTCCCAGCCGAATAGGGTTCATTGTTTCCAGCTTGTTCACCAAATCCTGTTCTTCAGGACAGTTGATCAGGGTGGCATAATAGGTGAGACCAGCCTGGCGGTCGGCCTCGATAGCATGCACAGTTCCCCCAGTGGTTACAAACAATGAGCCTGGTGAGATGGTGTATCGGTTTTGGGCATTGCTGAACGTGCCACTTCCACTGACAAAGTAGTGGACTTCAAATTGTCCAGGCTCGTGATTGTGTACTCGCTGATGCCACAGGAGTTCCTGTTCTTCATGCATTTGGAATACAAAGACCGCATCTAATAGTTCCATAAGTCAATAATACATATGTTTTCACAATCTTGTCTATGGTAATCGTGTCTTTGATGGGTAATGCTATAACAAAGGAGAGGATTTGTATGCAAGTTGTTATAGGAATTGATACTGGCACCCAGAGCACCAAGGTACTCTGTTATGATGCTGAGACAAAGCAAGTCCTGCTGACCGTCAGTGCCTCCCACGAGATGGAGAGCCGGGATGATGGGACACGTGAGCAAGAAGCTGTATGGTATCTGGATGCAATCAGGTCCTGCTTTGCCCAGATAGATCCAAAGATCAAGGAGAAGGCAGTCGCAATCGGCGTCTCTGCACAGCAACATGGGTTTGTTCCCGTTGGAAAGGATGGAGAGGTGCTGGCTCCAGTCAAACTCTGGTGTGATACCTCAACCAAAGCACAGTGTGACGAACTTACGAAGAAACTCGGGGGAGAAGAGAGGGTGTTCGAGCTCCTGGGAAACCAGATTCTTCCCGGCTATACCTTGTCCAAGATCCTTCACTTGAAACAACATCGGCCAGATGCATATGCAAAGCTGGCGCATATCCTTCTTCCCCATGATTACATCAATCTGTATCTGACGGGAGTCTACAGTGCTGAAGCAGGTGATGCTTCCGGTACTGCCTTCTTTGATGTAAAGAACAAGGCATGGAGCAGGGAAGTACTGCTGGCGGTGGATGAGGAGCGTGATCTCTATAGCATGTTGCCGCCGATTACCAAGGCAGGGGATGCAGCTGGCAAGGTACAGGCATCAACGGCAAAGGAGCTTGGCATCCCACAAGGGATTCCTGTCTCCTGTGGTGCAGGGGACAATATGGCAGGAGCCATTGGAACCGGTTGTGTGGGAAAGGGCGATCTGACCATGAGCATGGGGACCAGCGGTACACTGTTCGGATACAGTGATGCTTGCATTACCGACCGAAAAGGCAGACTTGCAGCCTTCTGTTCTTCCACCGGTGGGTATCTTCCACTGCTCTGTACCATGAACTGCACCATTACCACAGAGTCGGTGAGACAGCTCTTCGGCTATGATGTCAAGGAACTTGACAGGCTGGCTGAGAAGGCTCCCATTGGCTGTGAGGGGGTGACCATGCTTCCTTTCTTCAACGGAGAGAGAGTGCCTAACCTGCCACACGGAAAGGGAGTGATCGCCGGTCTGGATATGGGGAATATGAAGGTTGAGAACATTGCCCGGGCTGCCTTGGAAAGTTCCATCTATGCCATGAAGGGTGGATTGGATGCATTCAGGGAGCTTGGCTTTATCCCCAAGCGGATCATCCTCACCGGCGGTGGGGCTAAGAGTGCCATCTGGAGACAGATCGCATGTGATGTGATGCAGTTGCCGGTTTCTGTACCAGAAGTCGGAGAGAGTGCTGCCTTTGGAGCAGCTCTCCAGGCATTATGGACCCTCAAGGGAGGGTCGATTGTGGACCTTGCATCAGAGCATGTGCGGTTTGATGATGCAAAGGGTTGTGAACCGAATAAGGAAGCAGGAACGCAGTATGCGAAGGCATACGAGCGTTATCAATCGTATGTTGAGGCGATGACGCCTATATTTCAGTAGGAGGATGTAATGGAATATTTTGTCGGAGATCAGGAATATTTTAAGGGAATCGGAAAGATTGCGTTCGAGGGAAAGGGAAGCAAGAACCCGCTCGCATTCAAGTATTATGATGAGAAGAAGATGATTGGCGGCAAGACAATGGCCGAGCATCTTCGCTTTGCAACTGCCTACTGGCATAGTTTCTGTGCAGATGGTACGGATCCCTTCGGTAGTGCAACGATGGACTTCCCCTTCAGGAAGTCTGACCCGTATGCGAATGCAGTTGCCAAGGCTGATGCAGCTTTCGAGTTCTTCACCAAGCTGGGGACTCCCTTCTATTGTTTCCATGATGTGGATGCTTCTCCCGATAGTGAAGATGCGGTTACCTATGAGCAGACGTTTCACAAGATTGCTGACGAATTGCTCGCAAGGCAGAAAGCAAGTGGCGTGAAATTGCTTTGGAATACCGCAAATGTGTTCACGCATCCCATCTACATGAACGGAGCAGCAACCAACCCTGATTTCAATGTTGTCGCCCGTGCAGCAGTGCAGGTGAAGAACAGTCTGGATGTGAACGTAAAACTCGGTGGGCAGAATTATGTCTTCTGGGGCGGTAGAGAGGGGTACATGAGTCTCTTGAATACCGACATGAAGAGAGAACAGGATCACCTGGCACGATTCCTTACCATGGCACGTGACTATGGTCGGAGTATCGGGTTCAAGGGAACCTTCCTGATCGAACCAAAGCCGATGGAACCGACCAAGCACCAGTATGACTATGATGCTGCCACCACAATTGGATTCCTCAAGGAGTATGATCTGGATAAGGATTTCAAGTGCAATATTGAAGCCAACCATGCAACCTTGGCAGGTCACACCTTCGACCATGACCTGTTGGTCGCTGCTAGTCGCGGTATGCTTGGCAGTGTCGATGCAAACCAGGGTGACCCGATCAATGGATGGGATACTGATGAGTTCCCGACCGACGTATATGCTACCACGATGGCGATGTTGGTCATCTTGCGGCATGGTGGACTGGGCAGCGGTGGACTGAACTTTGATGCAAAACGAAGGCGTAACTCCACCGACCTTGAAGATCTCTTCATCGCTCATATCGGTGGTATGGATAGTTTTGCTCTTGGTCTTGAGGTTGCCCACAAGATCATCGATGAAGGATTGTTCGATACTTTCGTCAAGAACCGCTATGCTTCATTTGATGCAGGGGAAGGAAAGAAGTTTGAAGATGGTTCCATGGATCTTGCATCTCTGGCTGCTATCGGTCGCAATGTCCAGATCGAGAAGCGCAGTGGGAAGCAGGAGTACCTGAACAATCTGGTAAACTCCTACCTCTTCGGCTAGGTAACCAGAAGAGAGAGGATGGTGAAGCTGGCAATACTTGCCAAGACTGAGAGAGAAGAGGTAAAGGAAGCAAGCTTTTTCTCGTCAGTCAGCTTTTCAAGAAAAGCTACCGAACTGGTAGAGCTTGGACTGAATACGACGAATACCAGGGTTGTCTTGATGATCTGGTTGAAATCGGTATGAACGATGAAATACCAGGCCATCAGGATACCCAGAGCGTATCGTATGGCCAGTAACCCCAGCGTATACTTGATCCAATTCTTCTCAAAATGAATGTCCAGCATTATCCCGATCATCAACATGGCGATGATCGGGTTTGCTTTTCCTATGGCCACCATCCAGTCTTGGAGAAAGAGAGGCAACCGGATATGTGCGAATGAGAGCGTGATCATAACCAGATAGGTGATGAACGGAACACTCGTGAAGAGTTTCCTTATGATGTCAGTAGTTTCTGGACGCTTTCCCTGGGAGACAGAACTTGCAAGGGAGTAGGTCAATCCTGTGGTCATCAGCGCATTGCCTAGGTCGAACAGGGAGGCTGCAACCAAGGCTTGGGCACCGAAGAGGGATTGGATGAAAGGGAAAGAGAAGTTGCCCACGTTATAGGTCGATCCACTCAGGAGGGCATATGCCTTCAGTGAATTGTTCTGCTTGCACATAAAAAGGTAGGAGAGAGAGGCAAGCAGGATGTTCGCCCCAATTCCATAGGCAACCAACACCAGCAGTGAATAATCCATCGTGAAGGTGTTGAAACTCGCCACGATAGCTGCTGGAAGGGTGATATTCAAGCTGATGCTGGACAGCGTGCTCCCTTCCTTCTCCGTAAACAATCCAATCCGCTTCAGGACCTGGGCCAGGATTATGATGAAGAGAAAGAGAGCAACCTGCGTGAGGGATTGCGTCATGAAGTGTATCCTACTGTCTCACCGTGTTAGATGCAAGCAAGTTAGCGAAGATCTTCGCTCAGGAAGGCGATTTGTTCCTCATTCAAGATCAGGTCACTGCCAGCGAGGGTTTCTGTGATCTGGGCTGTCTTGCTGGATCCAGCAATTGCAATGGTTGGATTTCTCTGGCTTGTCAGATATGCCATCGCTATCGCAGAGGGAGAAACATGCAACTGGGAGGATAGCTTCTCCACCTTGGGTACGAGGGCCAGGTTGATTTCAGTAAGGAATCGGCGCTTTGCCGTATCGCTGAGCGTTTCCGTCTTACCTGCGATAACTTTGGAAAAGAGCCCTTTTGCCTGCGGGGAGAAGCACATGACCGGCATGGATTCCTTCTCATACCATTGTCGCTGTTCCTCAGTCATGCAGACCAAGGTATCATCACCCCAGGTAGCTGGTGTGCAATGGGCAAGACTCCACTGGATCTCACTGATTGAAAATGCTGGCTTTCCGTGTTCTTTTGCCCATGTGTTGGCCTGTGCAATCCTCTCGGTGGTCCAGTTAGATGCTCCCAGGTGTCGAACCAGGTTTTTCCCTACGAGCTCTCCAGCCATGTCGATGATTTCATCGGCTGGCATCTGGGGATTGTCCCGGTGGAAAAACCAGATATCCAGATGGTCTGTCCCCAAGGAGTCAAGGCTTTGGTTGATATCCAACATCATGTCAGCTCTGTTTATCCTGCTTCTATGCATATCTTCCTTGTATGGATGACAGCCCTTTGATGCGACAACCATCCTTTCTCGTGAACCAGTTTCCTGCATCCATTTGCCAAGAACCAATTCACTGCTGGAGAGTGTGCCTGCCTTGCCTTGTCCATAGATGTGGGCAGTGTCAAGGAGAGTCCCCCCTGCGTCTGCAAAAATATCCAACTGCTTCAGTGCAATCTCTTCGCTGATGGACTCGCCGTAATGGTCGCACCCAAGGGCTATTTGTGAGAGCTTCAGGTTGTTAAATTCAAGGTATTTCATTTAGATGTCAATTCCCAGGAATCGCTTTACGAGGATTCCGATCACAAACGATATGGCAGCAACACTGAGACTGATGAGTGCCATTTCCAAGAATCGTTTACCAAAGGGAAGGTCTTTCGCGACTGCAGTATAATAGGTAAAAAACATGATGATGACAATGACAATCACCAGCATGATGAGCAAGGCGGCCACATAGCTATCAAGAAGCAGGTAGGGCAGAACCATGAAGGCTACGGTGAAGAGATAGGA
>JAIMZO010000060.1 GCA_020054965.1 Spirochaeta sp.
CCTGGCCCATTCACCCATCCGACCGTGTTGGGTGCAAAACTTGGCACATTTGTCATAACTTCGACAAACGGAGAAATATATAGCCCCTCTTTGGTGAATATAGGAGAGGCAAGCGGCCAAATACCGCTCACTGGACTTATGAAGGATTGGGCTGATGGTCCATTCGTGTTAAACACGAATGATTTCTACATTATATCTGTTGCCTATCCCAATGGCTTAGGTTCAGAGCCGGTCCTGCAGGTTCTCTACAATAATGTGAGGCCAATAATTTCTTGGCAGAGAAATACAGTGTACGCAAATCCTTTTTATGTAGAATTATATTTGGTGAATACAAATAGTACCAATAGGAATGCTCAAAGTGGATGGCGGCCAGCTTCTTACTTTAAATTGGATTCTCCCTATTCCTTACCCGTTGGATTCAATCCTCTCTTCAGTGTGGCTGTTGCCGATAGTCCAAATACCAATGTTGGAACGTATACCACAGGATCAGGCAGTGTGAAGGAATCACAAGGGAGTTATGTTACTACCGATGGTTCAAGTGGTCCTGATAATACTCAAATTCTTGATCCGGGAAGTTACACCAATCCAGATGATCCGGATACACCAGGATTTTACTATGGTGAGGTACCAGTCACCGAGAGTTTCTTCATCGATTTCCTTATACCTGAATCAAATTTTGAACTCAGTGATGCCTATGGGAGCAACAGGGTGACCATAAATGAGGCTCGCATAGAAGTCATGAATGGGACACAAGGAACCAATTATACACAGCTGTTTACCTTTACTGACCAATCTCAGGCATCCTCGTTTCAGCTTTTCCCAAGTGCTGGTTCTGGAAGTCCCATCGATTTCAATCTATACCTGGAGAACGATCTGATAGAAAAAGGAACGGCTTATACATGGTCAGGCTTACAGCCCGGCATATTGAATACCCGCAATATCCGTATCGGTGGCATCAGTGAGACAGAAGTCATGAATCGGGTCAGCGGTACGTATACGGATACCATTACCGTGACCATAACCAACCCTGATTAATCATCTCACCTGCCTGGATGCCAGCCTCTCCTTGAGCAGTCTCAGCTTGTCGCTCACCTCATCACTGGAAAGCTGCTTGTTTGGATCTACCTCATCAAACAGTTCCTTGGGAATCTCCTCAAGGAAACGTGAAGGGATACTGGTTACCAGTTCGAATCCTCTTTTTCGCTTCTCACAGCTGCTGATGATAAGTGCACGCCTTGCGCGGGTGATAGCTACATAGAAAAGCCGGCGTTCCTCATCAAGACTTTCAGGGTTCTCTTCAATTGCCCTTGCATGGGGAATGTACTGATCTTCCACCCCTGCGAGATATACCGTGTCGAACTCCAGCCCCTTGGAGGCGTGGATGGTCATCAGGGCAATTTTCCCTGCATCCTCTTCCTCTGGGTTCTCTTTTCCTGCAAGACTGATCCTGTTCAGGTAGTCGAATATGGAAGCATTCCTGTTCTCAGGGTTCCTTTCCCACCTTGCAAGCATATCACAGAGCATGTTGACACCCTTCATCTTATACGCAGCGAAGGCTTCATTATCGGGATGTTCAGCCTCGATATGTTGCTTGTACCCAATTTCCTGGATCAAGGTCCTCAGTATCTGGTTTCTCTGGGTGTTTGAATTGAACAGCTTGTAGTGATACTCCTCAATCATATCAGCAAACCGCTTAAGGGTATGCTTCATTGCTTCAGTGACTTGCCCATCAGTAGAAATGCTCATGAGGGTCAGGGCACTGAAGAGAGAACACTTATGGTCATCAGCTACCTTGCGCATCTTCTCGAGCGTGGTCCTGCCGATTCCCCTTCTTGGCGTGTTGACGATCCTGAGCAGGTTGATATCATCATCCTGGTTTGCGATCACCTTCAGGTAGCTCACAATGTCCCTGATCTCCTTCCGGTCGAAGAAACTCTGCCCACCGGTCACCTGGGAAGGAATACCCCGTTCAGTGAACTTGGTCTCCAGGATGGCTATCAGGCTGTTGGTTCTCACCAGTACACCGAAATCACTGAATGGACGGTCCTCTTTCTTGTGGATCATGAGAATCTCATCTGCGATGGTTGAAGCCTCATCCTCGTCGTGGGCAGGGTGGATGAGCCGGATGGAAGAGCCCTTTCCACTATCTGTCCAAAGCTTCTTGTCCTTCCTCATCTGGTTGTTTACGATCAAGCGGTTTGCAGCCTCGAGAATATTTCCAGTGGAACGATAGTTGCGTTCGAGCTTCACTTCCAGACGCTCGGGGAATTCACGTTCAAACATCACCAGATTCTCGTAATTTGCACCTCTCCAGCTGTAAATGGACTGGTCGTCATCACCAACCACGCAGAGATTGCGGCTCTCTTGGGCAAGCAGCTCGACCATGCGGTACTGGGAAAGGGAAGTATCCTGGAACTCATCCACAAGAATATGACTGTAGCGTTCCCTGAGTTCATCTAGGATTTCAGGATGCTTGTCAAACAATTCAAGGGGTTTCATGATCAGGTCATCAAAGTCGACAGCGTTGTATGCCTTGAGATGTTTCTCATACTCATAGTAGAGATTCCTGATCTTGTCTGAGGCGTTGGGGCCAAAGACCTTGCGCTTTGTCTTGATGTCACTGAACAATGATGAAAGCTCAAACAAGTCAAAACTCTCAACTACATAATCAAGATTCTGGATTACTTCCTTCATCAAGGCTTTCCTGTCATTGGTATCATAGACAGTGAAATTATTCTTGAATCCCAAATGATGGATGTATTGCTTGAGTACTCCCATGCCAAAAGCATGGAAGGTGGTCGTGGTTAGCTTCTTCAACGGCAAGCCAGTGAGGGAGCGCACCCGCTGTGCCATCTCCTTTGCTGCCTTGTTGGTGAAGGTCAATGCAAGGATGGAGTGTTCATTGATTCCTTTCTCCAACATATGCGCAATACGAAAGGTCAGCATTCTAGTTTTTCCACTACCGGCTCCGGCTATAACAAGCAGGGGGCCGTGTAAAGTGGATGCAGCTTTGCACTGCTCAGGGTTGAGCTCTTTTTCTAAATTGAATTGCATGGTTCCTCAGATCCGTTTAATGAATACTGAATCGATTCCAACCCCAAGGACAACCAAGCTGGTGACGATCAGGCCGGAGACAATGACTCCGCCGAATACTGCCATCATGGTCTTGCGCTTGTCAAGGCCCAAAATCCAGGAACCAAGGGTACCCGTCCATGCGCCGGTAATCGGCAAGGGTATTGCCACAAAAAGAAGAATACCCCAGTAACCATACCGGTTGACCTTAGAAGAGACACGTCTTTGTGCCCTGGCGACAAAACGGTCGAAGAAGGATGCGTACCACTTCCAGTGTCCATGGAATAGCTTATGGAATGTTGCCAGGAACGTGTATACGATCGGGGCCACCAAGGCATTGGTGAGTACACAAAGAGGCGTTGCAATGAAGAGTGAAACACCATTGAAATAGGCATACGGTATGCCTCCCCTCAGTTCGCTGATAGGGAGAAGGGAGAGCAAGATACTGAAAAACAAGGCGGGACTATCCATACAACCATCCTCTAGGAGGGAATTACTTCATCAACAAGTATCGCTGAGGCAGGGCAAACTTCATGGCAACAGTAACATCGGATACAAGCCTTAGGGTCGATGATGATACGTTTATCAACCATCGTCAAGGCTCCGGCAGGACAAATGTCGATGCATTTCCTGCAACCAATGCAAGAATCGACCAAAAAGACCGGAGCCTTGCGCTCCTTCTTTACCTTCCAGCGAATATAGTGACTGAAAACAAAGGGAACGATCAAGGAGTGGATGAAACTGGTGCGCTTTTGCATTTCGATACGGATGTAATCACTCTGTACCAGCTTTTCAGCAGAGAGAGCAGGGTAGGAGGTGGGTTTGTCTCCCAATCCTCTCTTAATTCCCTCAGCAACAATGGGCACAAGTAGAGGATCATACCCCATGATCTGTGCCTGTGCATAATCCAATGCCACAGGGTCACGGCTGGCGATCAAGAGGCCCAGATGGCGAGAGATCCCATTTGCCGGGCCTGGCCCCTCCATGGCGATGATCCCGTCCATCAGGCTGAACGCAGGCTTCACGATGGATGCAATGCCCACCATCAGGGCTGCAAACTGTTCACGAGAGGGGAACTGTACATGGCAGGGACTCTTGTAGAGATTGGGCACCAATCCAAACAGGTTCTTGACCGCTCCTGTGGCGTACATCAGTTGGTGTGTCTTGAACTTGGGGAGGCTGAAGACCATATCCACCTGAGACAGTACGGCAGCGAGAGGAAGCTTCTTGCCACGGGTATACGGAATGGTGTAGGTCTTGGGTTGTTTGGTGAAGTCAATCCATTGCACACCTTCCTCTTCACATACTTGATATATACCTGAAGCTTTTGGTTGGAAATTGGGTTTCTGCAATCCGGGGGAATCACCAACCAGCACTTCCTTTGCGCCTTGGCTCTTGAGATGCCTGATCATAGCCCTGAGGACGGCTGAATGTGTGGTTATACCACGTTCTTCCTTGGCATCACTGAGAATATTCGGTTTGAGAAGAATACGCTTGTCCCTGACATCAGGCATTTCTCCTATCTTGCAGGCCACGGCAACCGCCTGATCGACCAACGCTTGTTCATATTGTTCACATCGTACAATGGCGACACTACTCATACATCTCTCCTGATCAGGCAAAAATAGAGTGGACCTCGGCCCTCTCCACGGTCGGGAAGGATGATGGAGCCATAATCTCTCTCTTCACTTCCCACTTGGGCGCTATCCATGATGGTGAATCTTCCCACTCGTTTTTCGAACAACTTCTCGACAACACGTTCATTCTCCATCGGATTGATGGAGCAGGTACTGTACAGAATATACCCACCCGGTTTTACCGCTTCCAAGGCGGCAGCAAGCATGGCAAATTGGGTTATGGCAAGCCTCTTTGGACGGGATGGGCTCCACATCGCAAGGGCCTTTGGGTCATGCAACACATGGCGCTCACTGGAACAAGGGGCGTCGAGCAATACCCGGTCATATACATTCTGTTCATAAAGCGACCAGCGTGTAGCATCATGGGCTGTTACCTGAACAAGTTCCCGTTCGGCCTCGCTGAGGTGGTCCTTTACCACTTGCTTCAGTCTTGCCCTCCGGGCGGAAGAGCGGTCATTGGAGACCAGTTTCCCCTCACCCTGGAGAAAGGAAGCAAGCACAAGCGTTTTCCCACCTGGGGCTGCACACATATCCAGTACAGTCTCTCCCTTCTGTACACCAAGCAGTTTTGCAGCGAGAACCGATGCTTCATCGAGGTAATATGGCTGGGTCAGCCCCTCATCGTACGCGATAGGTACCTTATCCTCAATCAAGGCTGCCTTCAGCGGTTCCCAGCGATCTTTATAGATATCCTGGTAATATGCCCCAAACAGCGTCTCTCCATCTGCTCTGCCCTTCTGTTTTGCCATGGTCTGACTGTACCAATTTTTATCCCTCTTGTGAACCTTATGCTCTTGTGATATGCTCAGCCATGGCATATATAACTGCATTTCTCGAAGGCATTATCAGTTTCATCAGTCCCTGTATTCTTCCCATCCTCCCGCTGTACTTCTCGTACCTAGCCGGTGGTGTGGCAGAGCAGGATCAGGAAAAGAATCTGCTGGTGAAAAACAGCATAGCATTCGTCGTTGGATTCACCATCCTCTTTGTAGCCCTTGGGGCTGCCTCAACCACCATAGGGCAGTTCCTGCAAAGTCACTTGGACATGCTCAACCGTATCGGTGGTGTCCTGGTCATCCTCTTTGCCTTGAACAACTTGGGATTCGTCCTGATACCCGCATTGAACAACAACCACAAGTTCCAAATGAAAGGCTTGCAGAACATGAATGTTCCCAAGTCGATGCTCTTTGGCTTGGTCTTTGCCTTGGGCTGGACTCCCTGTGTAGGCCCCCTACTCGGTAGTGCCCTGATGATGGCGGCAAATGCTGAAATGGTATCAAAGGGTATGCTGACCCTTTTATTCTATGCCATGGGCCTTGGCATTCCATTCTTGCTCTCGGCAATCTTGCTCGAGCAGCTTGAAAGTGTCTTTGCAGCAATTAAGAAACATTCGAAGCTTATCACGATAATCAGCGGATTCTTCCTTCTGGCCTTCGGCATTGTCTTGACCTTGGGATTCAATCCGGCCGCACTATTTCTTTAGGAGTTTTTCATGAAAAAAAATACCCGTACCCTTATGATAACCCTGATTTCATTCATCGTAATCATTGTCGTCGCCTCAGTTGCATACAATGCACTCAAGGAGAGCAGCGCTCCATCTGTCTCACTCACCCCGAATCTTACGAATATTCCCACTGCTGTAGAAAAACCTGTTGCCGTTGCACCATCAATTGATGCAGTAGAAGAGCCAGCTGTGGCCACAACAAGTTCTGCAGTTGATGAGCCGGTAGCGACTCCTCCTGAGGCAACAGCTGACGAAGAGGCCGATGCCCCTGAAACGGAAGCTGCTGCAGATGCTCCTGCTGAGGAAGCGCCAAAGATGCCTGATATTCCTCTCTTCACCCTTGACGGGGAAGAGACCAGTTTTGATGCCGTACGGCAGGGAAAACCGGCAATCATCAACTATTTCGCTTCCTGGTGCCCTCCCTGCAAGCAGGAACTTCCTCACTTCCAGGCCGCTTATGATACCTATGGTGATCAGATCAGCTTCATCTTCCTCAACGCAATGGATGGGCAACGAGAAACACTGGAAACCCTTACCAAGTTCATGGAGGATTTTCCGTTCACAGGTCCTGTCTACACGGATGAAGGAATCTTTGCCTACATCTTCCAGACAAACAGCCTGCCGACCACCGTATTCTTCAATGCTGATGGCTCAATTGCTAACGGCTATCTCGGGTATGTCAGTGAGACTGCACTGCAGGAGAACATTGACCGGTTGCTCACACAAGAGTAAGCATATAACCGACGTAGAACAGAGCGCTTCCCCCGATACAGAACAAATGCCAGATGGCATGGTAGTGGGGGAGGCGTTTACTTGCGTAAAAGATCACCCCGAAACTGTAGGTAAGTCCCGCTGCGATGATCCATTTAATCAAATCAGAAGGGATGTGTGGCACAATATCCTTCCAGAAGAATACAATCAGCCATCCCATGGCAAGATAGAGCAGAACATGCAATACCTTGGCCTTTCCCCAGAAAATGAGGGTGAGGACGATACCTGTTACCGCAACCAACCAGACCAGCATCGTAATCCGGTAAGCAACAGGAGTCCCGATGTACATCATCAATGGTGTATAGGTTCCTGCAATCAGGAAATAGATATTGCTATGATCCAGAACCCTGCAGAGCCGTTTACCATTCCCATGGGGTAGGGAGTGATAGAGAGCAGATGAACTATAGAGGAACAACATGGTCAATCCCCAGATGACCAAACCTACCTTGAGGGATGTACTGGCGAGGGAAGGAAGCTTGAAGAGGATGGAGATGAGTGCGATGAGCGCAAGAACTGCTCCCACGACATGTGTTATTGCGTTTTCCTTTTCCGCCTTCGGGTCATCATAGGAGTGAAGGGTGATATGGTCCTCTAGCCAAGCATTGAAACGTTGCATCGGTGATGCCTCCTGTTGCTGGATACCTTAGCGATGTGCCTGTTTCTCGGCAATGGTAGATTTCTGCTGTTTGGCTACTAGTAGAAATCTATCAGGAGCAAAAAACAGGGCCCTGAGGCCCTATTCAAAGGATATGCTCCAAAAAGAGTTTTGTTCGTTCACTTTTTGGATGGGAAAATATCTCATCTGGTGTACCGATTTCCACAATCCGTCCCTCGTCCATGAAGACAACCTTTGAAG
>JAIMZO010000061.1 GCA_020054965.1 Spirochaeta sp.
TTGATGAACTGGCCTTCGGAGGTACAGAGTGGAACCTTGAAAGTGGTAGGCACCCTAACGGCCTGGCAATTATGCTTGGAGGAAGAATGGAGAAACCACTGAGAAACGGTGTTCTGCGAGGGCACCTGGAAGGTGTGTATACTGACCCTTATCTCTACCTAAGAAGTCTGGACGGTGATAAGAGCCAAGAAGATGATCAATTAGATAGTCTGAACTATGTAGTAGGGCTCCGTAAATGGTATTCTGACCATATTGAGTATGATCAAACCTATCTTGGATACCGATACGGGGGAGATGCAATCGTTTTAAGTACCTCCCTCGGGTATTATATTCCTAACTCATGGTATATTCGAGGGCGTTTTTTCAGCATGCTTCATGGGGAGAAGGGTGTAGAAAGTTTATGGACACTCGATGATATTGAAACAGCTCCTTCCGGCATTACCAATACATATCTGCAGCTTGGGGTTTCTGCTGGAACCTTTTTAGGAGCTTGGAATGTATATGGTTCTTTCGATTTTTTATCAACAGCAAATAATGCTGATTATGACTTTGATTTTCAGCTAGTATTTGGAGCTACTTACTCATGGGAATGATGCGTCTAATCTGTGCATTTTGATTGGGTAAGTCAACTTTTTGGTGGTTTTATTGATCAGTTTGCATTTTTCTTAATTAAGTGTTGTAATACATAAATTAGTAATAGATTTACCTCATTTTTGATACCAATCTGCTAGGATTATCATTATACTGCCGTTTTTCCTGTTACTTCCTTGCCTGAGTTCTGTTTACTATGTGTTGACACTGACCAGTAAAGCAACTAATCTTGTCAATAAGCATAAGTTTCTCGGGAAAATTGAGGTGGTATGAATATATTGAAGAAACAGGCACTCTTGGTATGCCTTTTTGTATTGCTTTTTATCGGGAGCCTTGCTGCTGAATCCAATACTTTGTTGACATCTGAAGATATTACTGGCTATGCAATACAATCGTATAAGTTTGAGGTTTCTGGCAAGACTACACAGTTTGCCTTACGGAGTGCCATTATTCCTGCTGATGGGGACCCTGTCTGGAAAACAGAAGATGCGTTCCTGAAGGCCCTGAATGCAAAACGCCAGACACTGGTCAATAAGCAACTCTTCTTGAACGTTGAATATGAATACTCCTTCACTTCTTTCTCTGATGGTATTGCCTACTATACCGTCACATTCTTTATTGAAGATTCCAACACCTTTATAGTTCTGCCTTACCCGAAGTTTGACAATGATGAGACCGGTTTTCTTTTTGGGGTAAAAGCGAAGGATACGAACCTGCTTGGGACCTTTGGCTTACTCAACCTTACTGCTTATACCGCACAGAATGATGGAACACTGGAAAGTTGGGATGATCGCGAGGACCATCTGGAATTTGACGTAACAGGGGTTGGTATCGGTGAGACGAATCTGAGTCTCAATTTCCTCTATGAACGGCAGAAAACCAGCAACCCGGATGGAAAGATTGAATATGACATCAATTGGACCGGCATCCGTCTCATGAAGACAAAGCTGGCGTTCTCTTTTGATGGTGTTATCGACCCCAATGCTGCGCAGCAATTCAATTATGATATCAACTGGACTGGCTTGAAACTGTTTGGGACAAAGCTGAACTTGAAGACCTGGGCTGAGTATGCTCCTTCCACTGGTTTTGAGCAGATGAATCCCAAAATCCAAGGCTTCAGCTGGACCTATGGGCCCTTCAGGCAGAACGAAGGACGGTATACCTTGAGTAATCTTCTTGAGTGGAATAACGGTCTCACCAATCTCAAGACAGAAACCAACCTCATTCAGCATGACTTGAAACTCTTCACAAGACCTCTTTCCTTCAAGATTTATCTCCTTACCAACAAGAAAGTAGCGGATGAGAATCTGCATGATGCAACCCTCTCCACCACACTCGGAACGAACTTCAAGCTCCCCTTCATCGGTTGGAGATGGTCTACCTCGTTCACCCCGGGAGTTGAGTATCTGTATGGAAGGGAATCCTTGGCCCAGTACCTGGAATACACCAATACAATCAGCAACGGAGGACGGGTCAATTACCTCTCCAGCAAGGATAAATACCGTGAAGGGCTTATCTTCAACTTCAAGCACGTCTATCGTGATTACCAGGGTGAAGACTTCGAGAATATGAGTTACTGGTATGTTGAGAGCAATATCACTTGGTTCCCCTTCGTTATATGGAGATTCAATCCACACCTCCGGTTCAATGGGTTCTATTCTGGATTAAATCCAAAAAAGTATTATTTCCTGCCCTCAGAGGACAAGAATGTCTCCGAGTACTATAGGGGATACCTCTCTCGTTCAAACGCAATTAAACCCGTAAATGGGACGATTCCCTACGGTGGCGTGCTCAATTTGAACCTCATGATGGAGTTCATTGATTTTGGATTCGCCAAATCCTATGCGAACCCTTTCCTTGATATAGGCATATTTGGAAATCCTGATGCCGAGGAAGGCTATTCTCTCCTTGCAACCGCAGGTATGGAAGGGTGGGGTGTCCTTGATCGATTCCCCAGTCACCCGATGCGTATCGCCCTCGGCTTCAATCTCTTTGATGTTATGGATGCAGTGAAAGGAACAATTGATCCCCTTGACGTGGAATGGGAATTATCAGTGAGTTTTGAGCTCTTCTTCTGATTAACCCATCATTATATGAAAAATGCCCAACACTCCGAATATGTTGGGCTTTCTTTTGCCTTGAGATGCGTTATCGTAGTGTCAGCAACATATCACCTTCCTTGATCCAGCCCTTTTTTCTCATATACGTACTGAATAAGAGGGTGATGAGAGCAGGGAGTAGAAAGTGCATCAAGAGAACCACCGGCCAAGCCTCCAATCCCATTACTGCGATAGCGTTGAACTGTCCGACCAAGCCACTTGTTCCCATGCCGGCCCCTGCGCTGTTGTTCTCCATCTTGAAAAGCACAGTACTGACTGGTCCCAGGATTGCAGAGGTCAGGGTAGGGGGTATCCAGATCAGGGGATTCTTCCAGATATTTGGAATCTGGATCATACTCGTCCCGAGCCCTTGGCTCAGCAACCCTCCGAGTTTGTTCTCCTTGTAGGAGCTCACTGCAAAGCCAATCATCTGGCAACTACAACCAACAACTGCCGCTCCTGCTGCAAGCCCATCGAGCCCTAGGCTGATGCTGATCGCAGCACTACTGATCGGAAGCGTGAGTACCACGCCCATCACGGTAGAGACCAAGATACCCATCGGCAGTGGATACAATGTGGTCAATGAGTTGATGAATGCCCCAATGTATTTCATCAAAGCTGCAATGGGAGGAGCAATGAAATATCCTACCAATGATCCGACCAAGATGGTGGTGAGCGGAACGATAAGAATATCGACACCAGTTTTTCCTGCAACTTTTTTTGAGCTTTCCGCTGCTGCCAAACCTGCTATCATAGCCCCTACCGGCTCTCCAAGAGCCAGGGCTATCCCTTGTGTAAAGGAGAAGGTTCCAGCCCCTACAGCACCTGCTGCAGCACTTCCCAGCACTCCGAGAGGACTAGCCCCCACAGCGATTGCAACTCCCATCCCGATTGCAGGACCGGTAAGGTATTGGGCCACCATACCGATGTGTTCGAGCAGGAGAATGGAACTGTAATGTCCAATTTGCTTGATGATAAGACCAATGATGAGTGAGGCAAAGAGGCCTTGAGCCATTCCGCTCAAAACACGGGTGATATAACCACCCACCTGCCTCCCCTCTGAAGAAATCATTCCTTCAGCCATAGAGAGCTCCTATATGATTGGATTTGGTGGATGACTTAGCACGTGTACAAACCTTGGTTTTACACGAGGCCTCCGTTACGTAGAACTATATCGTATGAGGGAAATCAGTGTAAAGGGAGTGCGAGGTTGACACGAGGTAGATGATAGATACCCTTCTTATTGCATATTGGTATCTTTCTCTTGGAGAAATTTCTCTGCGTCCTTGACAATCATGCGTGCAAACGCGTCACTATCAAAGGTGGTGGGAAGTTTCTCAAAAGCTTCCTTCATTGCCTCTTGTGCCTGGCTGTCCACGCTGTATGCTTGTAGGATATCGACTTGCTTTTCAATCGTGTTTTCCACCCAGCCAACCTTGTGCCGCTTGAAAAACTCAGTAGTGGGTTTTGCTGTATAGAGTAAGCTGGAAATCAGGAAGGGACGTTTGAGATAGAGGGACTCCATTAGGGCATTGGCTCCAGCCTTGCCAGCCTGTACATCACAGGCACAGATATAGTCCTGGATATTATCAACAAAGCCAGGGGTATGGAGAGGAAAGGATGGATATTTTTCCCTGAAACGCTTGTACTGTAATTTCGTGCTCCTGCTGAGTGTCCCCACAGTGATGATTTGCCAATCGAGATTCCTTTTCTGTACCTCCTCAAGGAAATCGGTTGTTCCAATGCCTTCTCCACCAAGATTAAGCAATACGGTAAATCGGTCCATCATACCCAGGTTTTTTCTTGCCTGCTGTTTTTCGGGGAATGCCGTGTGCATCATCTGTGTTTTCAGGGGGAATGGACAGATGGAAATCGTTTTTTCCTCTTGACCAAACGCCATGGCAAGTTCTTTCCCCAAGTGGGTACAGATATACAATCGATCCAATGCAGAATTGATTCCCAGCCGAGGGGTGAATACGACATCTGCAGCATATTCAAATACTGGTACCGGTAATCCTAGCTTGGCAACGATAGGCTGGATCAGACAGCCAGCAAGAAAGTGGGTAACAACAATACAGTCAGGGGAATTTGCGTCATACCATGTTTTGAAGTCCTTCAAAGCATGACTGTGGGTTCCCAAGAAACGGATTAGCCTTGCATTAAACCAGGAGTCTTGCTTGGAATCAATGAATACCTCGAGACGAGGGAAATGCAACAGCATCCTCCAGTTGGATTTACTCATCCAATTGACGATAGGTGCATTGACTGATTCAAACAAATCAGCAACAACCGTGGTGTGGCCCAGCCTGAGTGCGGCATCACTCAAGGCTTTTGCAGGGGTGATATGGCCCTTCCCTGCATCGACATATAAAAATGCTATGTGCATGCGTCAAGAATATGGTAAAAACCGGACTGCAACAAGTAGAGGGACTGTCTTTACGGTCATTGCTTGCGTCTAAGATAGGTACGAGGTATCATGAGGGTCAGGAGCGTTCTGGTTGAAAATTCTTGTCACTACAGATTTCTATCTACCGCATATTACTGGTGTGACGACCGTAGTGGTTAATGAACAAAACATGCTTGGCCAGCTTGGTCATGAAGTACGTTTGCTCACCATAGGAAAATCACCTGTCTCTTCGTATACAGATGGGGTCTATTACATGAAGGGCAGCAGGATACAACCTCTCAGGGATTCCCAGTTGACCTTCTCCTATCATGATCCTCTGCTTGATGACATCCTCTCCTGGAAACCTGACATTGTACACTCCAACAATGAGTTCATCACCATGGGGTGGGCAAGAAGAATCGCAGAAGCACTGGATATTCCCTTGATCCACACCTGCCACACTGATTTTACCCGCTATGATGCTTCACGCCGGATTAGGCATACACTCTGGGATACCATGATGGCAACCATCGTAAAGAGACGGGTACGTTATTGTGATCTTCTGATCAGTCCATCCCTCTCTCACAGCCATATGTTGGAGCGTTACCATGTAAAGCAACCAATAGTTGTTCTTCCCAGTGGCATTGACTTGGAGCGATTTCAACGTCCAATGGGAGCTGAGGAAATTGCTTCCTTGCGCGCCCGTTTTGGTTTCACCGAGGAGCATTGCATTCTGGTCTCGGTATGTCGACTATCCAGCGAGAAACGCGTGAACAGAAGTATTGATGATTTCTTCCTTCTCTCCTTCCTTGAACCATCGGCCAGGTTGCTCCTGGTGGGTGGTGGACCAAAGGAGGATAGTCTTAAGAAGCAGGTTGCTGATCTAGGATTGGAAGGACTCGTGGTATTTGCCGGGGCAATTCCCTCTGAACATATCCATCTCTATTACAGGATTTCCGACATATTCATCTCATCCTCTGTCCGCGAGTCCCAAGGACTTGGTTTTGTTGAAGCAATGGCAAGCTCGCTTCCGGTAGTTCTACGTGAAGACCATAGTTTGGGGTTTTCAGTCGAGGAGGAAGGATGTGGCTATATCTGTGATGAGAGTCATTCATTTGTAAACGCACTTGCTGCCATTGTTTCTGACAAGCAGAAAAGGAAGGAGATGGGAGAGAGGTCAAAACAGGCAAGCGAGCGTTTCTCACTTGCCTGCTGGGCTAATTCCTTGGTCTCAGTGTGCAAGACGACGCTTGATACGTGTGGTAAGGGTAATAACCGAAGGCATAACCATCAAGGTGGCAAGCATGCAGTTGAGTAGGGCGATACTCATCAGGCTTCCGAAGTAACGTACCGGGGTATAGCTGGCAAAGAGGAACATCATCATGCCTGCTACAATGGACAAGGTAGTGAGGATGATGGGTCGCCCTGTCTCCTTGATTGTCTCAGACAACATCACCTCGATCGACTGCTTCCCTTCAGCAAGCTTGTTCTTGTATCGTATGAGGAAGTGGATTGCATCATCGATACCAGCCCCTACTGCCACAGCCGCAAAACTTACCGTGATCATGTCGAACGGGATATTGAAGAAGTACATGAAGACGTAGTTTGCCATAACCCCTGTGAGAATAGGAATAAGTGCATAAAAAGCCAAAGAGAGTGATTTGAAGGCCACCAGAACCACAAGAAATACCAATATATAGCTTGCAGCGGCGCTTTTTCTCTGGTCTGAGAGCAAGGTTGAGGGGAAGTGAATCACCTTGTGTGGTTCTCCTCCCAGGTTCACCTGAGTGCCGTTCGGCAGAAGCGGAAGCAATCGTTTTACACCCTCTTCAATGCGGGTGGAACTGGAAATGGTCATGAGCTCCTTGTCCACTGAGTCATAGTTTTGCAGGAAGATGGTAAGTTTGGTTCCTTCTGGATTGAGTATGGCGCCCAGGGTATCATCATTCTGGTTGCTCATCAGGATGATCATGCGATTGATGAGGTTCAGTAATCCTCTGGAGGAGGGGATGCCCTCTTCCCCACTGTACACCTTATTGGCAAAACTTACGTAGCTTGCAAAAGAGAGAATCTGCCGAACATCAGGGATTTCTGAACGAATAGCCTCTTCAAACGCATATACCTGGGATAGGTTTTCGCTTTGGAGGAAGAACTGCTCTGTACCCTCAGGTGCCTCGATGGTGATGATATAGGGCGTGTCACCCCCCATCTTCTGGGCAAAGTGACGTGAGCTCTGGGCGAATGAGTCCTTTTTGGGTAAGTAGGACATGTAATTGGTGTTTACAGGGATATGGTCCTTGGTTAGCCCATAGCCAGCGATAACCACAAGCCAGAGAAGAAAAAAGAGGACATATTTTTCTTGACGAGGTTGTCGGTCAATACTACGAGCTGTGCGAGATATCCTTTCTTGTAGGTCCTGATCTGCACCTTCTTGAGGGGGACAACCAAACTGAGCTGAGCTGGAAGGTAGGTGGAAGCGAGGATTGCACAGTAGGTTACCCCGATCCCGACAGCGATTCCAAACTCCCTGAGGGCAGGGGTTTTGGAGAACAGTAGGCTGAGGAATCCGATGACCGTCGTGAGACAGGCGAAGACGATGGTCCTGAGTATTTTCTTGGTGGATTCAATGGAGTTCATTCCCTTCGCATAGTCAGTATAATATTCTCCGATTACATGGATGGCATAGGAAGAGCCAAGGTTGAGTACCAT
>JAIMZO010000062.1 GCA_020054965.1 Spirochaeta sp.
TCAGCAATGCTGTCTCTGAGAAGTGCCGCATCTTGTTGGTGAATTCACGGGCATCAAGGGCAATGTGCACAGGATCCTTCTTGCCATAGATAACGGCTGGAATCTGGCCGCTGCGAAGCAGGCGACGTGCGCCGGCACTACCAAAATCCTCGGTTCTCGGTTTAGCTTTCAAGCTTCTGTTGATTTCAGACATACATACTCCTTGTACTCTCATTGGCACATCATTATTGCATGATGCCCAATTACCATAACATTTGGATATTTAAAATACCACTAGTGTGGGAGTATAGAATGTTTTGGCGTACCAGCACAAGTACTACTCCACACAAACAAAATGAGCAGCCCAAAAGACAGGACTGCTCGCTACTGGGAAGGAGGGATTCGAACCCCCGATGCCGGCACCAAAAACCAGAGCCTTAACCGCTTGGCGACTTCCCAACAACGGAAATGACAGTATACCATATTCCCAAGTTTGTCCAGCAGATTGCTATAATTCCTTTTTTTCTGTTTCCTGGGGAGCTTCCTGTGCTTCCTCAGAGACATATGCATTCATTACCACTTGCTGCAAATGATCCCTGAAGTCGCTGCTGATTGGATGGGCTACATCCTTGAATTCCCCATTGGCCAACTGCCTGCTTGGCATGGCAATAAAGTCTCCTTCCCTGCCCTCTATAATCTTGATATTGTGCACCACAAATTGATTGTCAAACGTTACGGTCACATAAGCCTTCAATTTACCTGCTTGACTTACTTTTCGTACTCGAACCTCTGAAATGTCCACAAGAACCTCCAAACAACCTTTATCTTATTTTCATAACTAAACCGGTTTTCCAGCTCATTACCCCAGCCCCGAACTGCATCTGTATCTCATCGTAAACAGCCTGTACTTGTTTCGTATCATCACTGACGAAAAACCAACAAGCACCACTGCCTGTAAGACCACAATATCCATGGCTAGTACCGCATAGCTGTTCAAGTTGGCCATAGAAGTCCTGGTGCACCACACCTTGTTGAAAATCATTATACAACAAACTTTTCCATACCGCAGGTGATTTCTCGAAAACTTCTGCAATCTCCTCACCTGCAGGTCCCAATGTAACCAAACTGCCGCTACGAACTTCGTCAAGCCTGGCGTATGCAGATGACGTGGATGCAGAAAAGAAAGTAGGCATCACCAAGCACAGTGCCAAATCCCTCTGCTGAATAGGTGTAATCACCTCTCCCCTACCAGTCACTATTGCGCAGCTTTGTGAAGAGAGGAAGAAAGGGACATCACTTCCAACTTGCAGCGCGATATCCACTAGGGATTTCTCATCAAGCGCAGCTTCCCCAGCATATTCCTGCAACAGAAGCAACACAGAAGCAGCATCACTTGAACCACCACCCAAACCAGCCTGGGAGGGAATTCGTTTCTTGCAATCTATATGTAAAGAGAGGGGTAACCGAGTTCGCTCACACCATAGGCGGGCAGCCTTGGTCAAGGTATCCTCTCCATCAAGTTGAAATGCTTCCAATCCAGTTACTTCTACCTTGAAATTGCGCTCCCCCTTTACCGTGATGGAGACATCATCGGCAAGATTCACCAAGGCAAATAGGGAACGGATGGGATGATACCCATCTTGAAACGGTTGGCCGACGGCCAGATGTAGATTAACCTTGGCATAGGCAGGACGCACAAGTATGGTATCCATGTCCTACAGAGTATCAAAGCCAAAGTTGATTGTCTAGTAAGATTTTTTCATACTTGTAAGCTTAGAGCCCTTTTTTTGGGGAATTACAGTTCTAAAAGTGACATATTCACCTAGGATATAAAACAAATCTAGAATACAAGCTCATGCATCTTTCCATATACCAAGGGCAATGAGTTGTTGCTGGGTTTTCTCTTTCCAATTCCTGTTTGCTTGTGGATTGGCTGGACTGGGGTGAATGATGGAACCTAGTATGTATCTACTATCATGCGAAACAACCTGTTCCAACTTCTTCAGTGCATACGTGCCTACTCCTATAAGATAGGTTGGCTCCAATAATGTAATAAGATCCATGAGATACCGGTCACAGATTGCCTCAAGAGCCATCCTCTCAACCTTGGGAAGCTTGTCAGGGGTGATATTTTTTGCGTATTTTGAGCGCTCCATGAATACGAGAGGACAGTAATTGACGATAGCCATTTCCTTGGCGAATGCATCAGCACTTGTATAGTGTTCTTCCATCAATGCCCACAAGCGCCTACCGCTGACCTCACTTCGCTGTACAGTCATCCCAAGCACTGGACGTGATGGATGCTCGATAGAAGGTTTTCCAATAGGTTCATCGAGCTTTAGAAACTGCTTCACTGCACCCACTTCACCGAAAGGGATACCATTTTGTGCCATACCGAAAGGCCCGGGATTCATCCCCAGCATCAGTGCCTGTATGGGATGGGAGAGATAGGTCCTCAAATAGGCTTCATGCATGTTCCAGGCATATTGCAATGGATTGTAAATATACAAATCGCCACTGAATCGCAATTGCTCCACCTGCCAAGCAAACAGCTTTGTCCGTTGCACGATTTCTTGTACGTAATTCTCCAACACTGTCCCCCCTAGCACAAAAGTCGGTTTGTACCGTATGATACACTAACATGGCACAAAAGGTGGAGAAACTCAAGGGAATCATTTTTGACAAGGATGGGACGCTGTTTGACTACGCCCAGGTCTGGGAGACTATCCTCAAGGAGGGTATCGCCCTTACCTTCAACTCCATGGGAAAGCAGCACCAGCAGACTGCCAAACAGGCAATGTTGAGCCTGATGGGCATCAATGAAGCGGGACAGTGCATTCCCCGTGGCTTGATGTTCACCCACCGCAGGGCCCAAATTCTCAGAAGATTCCTGCTGTATTGCATCCGATATCGTGTAAACGCAATCAAGGCAATCAAAGGGTATAACAGAAGTGTCAAGCACAGTGAAGTTCTGCTCAACGAAAAACTCAAGCAGATGGATTTCTCTGTCCAACAACGCTTGTTCAGACACTTGAAAGAAGAGGGGTATCATATCGGTGTCATTACCAGTGACAATGCTTCCTCAACCAATCTGTTTCTCTCCTTGATGGGGTTGGAAAAAATGGTAGATTTCATAGCCAGTAGAGACAGCAACTATCGCAGGAAACCCCACAGTGAAGCCTTCAATGCATTCTGCACACAAGCAGGGATTACCCCCTCCCAGGTGGCAATGGTAGGAGACACACTCACTGATATGCTGTTTGCAAAACGGGCTCACTCAGGCTATCGCATTGCAGTTCTCACAGGAAGCAATGACCAAAGAAGGCTGGAAAGACTGAGTGACGTTGTCTATGAGGATATATCTTTCCTAGACACTGATAAGAGACTATTTCCGGACCAATAGTACGTTTTAACTAAAAATCCAATCATTTCCTCTGAAACAAATTAGTCTTTTCTTGACAAACAAGGACCTTTCTGTGAAAATAATCGATAGGTTAATATTAACTACATCTAGCAGATTTCTATCATTCGCATTTCTTTTGGAGATTTCCCTATCATGAAACATTCCTGGGATGACCTTGACCAATATCGCGGTGTACTGTTCGAAGGACAGTGGCCAACTATCATCGACTTATTGCTGATCACAGAAAAGAAGTTTGGAGGGCGAAACGGTTTCACTGTTTTCACACCCAACAGGGAAACCCTTACATTCTCGGAAATTCTCCACGAAGTCACTCGAGTCAGTTCATATCTCCAGGAATGTGGCATAGAAAAAGGTGATCATATCGTCATCAATGGGAAAAACAGCCCAGTATGGGCCATTGCCTATCTGGCAACCCTCCATGCAGGGGCAATCGTTGTTCCCTTGGACAACCAGATGAATACCGACCGTGTTGAAACACTCAGCAGTTTTGTGAATGCCTCCTATATTTTTGCTGACAAGAATGTTCTTGAAGCACTCGACGCACAGAAAGAATGGTTTGGGGAATTGAAGGGGTGCGCAACACTTCTGGGAGAGAGTGAATCATTTCCAAGCATTACCACCCTGCAAGCGAAGAAAACGTATCAGCGTATACCAAGCTCAGAACATGATATTGCTTCCATCCTCTTTACCAGTGGCACCACAGGCAATGAGAAAGGGGCCATGCTCACACATGCAAATATTGTAAGCGATCTCTACCAGGCATGTGATGGAACATTCCTCAGCCTCGATGAAACTGATATATTGTATGCACACCTTCCACTGCACCATAGCTATTGCTGTACAGCAGTACTGCTTGAATCCATCAAACATGGAGCAGAGTGTGTCTTTGGGCAGGATATTGTGGTAAGCAAAATGATCAATGACCTGAAAGAAGGCAAGGTCACCATTTTTATGGGGATACCGCTTCTGTACAACAAACTGCTTGCAGGGATCATGAAACAGGTCAAGAAAAAAGGATTCTTGGTCAATACCTTGGTACATACAATGATGGTGATTAATGGGTTCACCAAGAAACACCTGCATTGGAATCCCTTCAGGAAAACATTCAACAAACTACTGCTCAGCAAGATTGGTCTGGACCGGAATAATTTCCTCATCTGTGGTGCTGGCCCGCTTGCGCCAAAAGTCTTCAAGCAGTATCAGCAGCTTGGCCTCGATTTCATCCAAGGCTATGGGCTTACCGAGACGAGTCCAATCCTTACACTCAATCCAATCAGCCACTTCAAGGTGGAATCCGTTGGTATGGTTTTCCCATTGGTGGAGATGAAAATCGCAGAACCTGATGAAAATGGAGTGGGCGAAATCCGGGTCAAGGGTCCAAACATCACCCAAGGTTATTACAACGACCCGGTCCATACCGCTGAATTATTTGATGAAGAAGGCTACCTGAAGACAGGTGACCTTGGATACCTAGACAAGGAAAACTATCTCTATCTCAAGGGCAGGGCTAAAAACATCATCGTCACCGAAGGTGGCAAGAATGTATACCCTGAGGAGATTGAGGACCTCTTCCAGCTCTACAGCCAGGTGGAGCAAATCCTTATCCGGGGATACCAAGAAAAGAAAAACATCCCCAGCGAGCTGATCGAAGCCGTGATCTACCCCAATGCCGAGTACTACCAAGAACATACTGTTTCCGTGCAGGAGGATCTCGAGCGGGTAATCAAGGAAGTCAATCAACGTGTTTCAGGTTATAAGAAAATTACCAAGCTCACTATTACCAATGAGCCGATGGACATGACAAGTACCAAAAAGATTAAGCGCAACAAGGTGACGGCATAGTAGTTTCATGGTACCATAGCCTCATGAAAATACTCATTTCCAACACACTCATCATCCCTATGACCAAGGAAGGCTTGAGCCTTCGTGGTGATATCGGTATCGATGGGAAACATATTGTATTTGTCGGGACAGGCGATCCTTCCTTCAAGGCCGACCGTATCATTGATGGATCCTCATTCCTGGCAATGCCTTCCTTGGTGAATGCCCATACTCATTTGAGCATGGGGCTGATGCGCAATTACAAGGACTCCCTGCCAACCCTGCAGGCATGGCTTGCTGAGATCTTCCCGATCGAGGGGAAACTCAATGCAGATGACGTGCTGGCGGCCAGCCGTCTCGGCATCATTGAGCTTATCCAGAGCGGATGTACCATGTTCAATGATATGTACTTTGAACCCCAAGCAACCGCACAGGCTGTTATTGAGGGAGGAATCAGGGGAAGCATAGGGGTAACGCTGTTCGGCGATCTTGAAGAGAACAAATCCCGGGTAGAAGAGCGGGAGAAATTGCTGGCCCCCTACGTTGCACAAGCTGAAGGCCGTCTCACTCTCAATGTCGCCCCTCACGCCATCTATACCTGTACCCAGGAGACCTACCAATATGCAGCATCCTGGGCGCGACAACATGGAAGCGTATTCCATACACATCTCAGCGAGACCAAGAAAGAGGTGGAGGACTGCATCGCCCAAACAGGGATGACTCCCCCAGCCTACCTGTCAGAGCTCGGCGTCTTGCAGGATGTGAAGAGCATGCTGGCCCATTGTGTTCACTTGAGCGATGAAGATGTAGACCTTCTCAAGACGTTTGACACCACCATTGTGCACAACCCGAGCAGCAATCTCAAGCTTTCCAGCGGCATTGCTCCCATTGCTGCCTATCTACGGGCGGGCATACCGGTTGCGCTGGGTACCGATGGGGCGAGCAGCAATAATAATCTCAACATGGTAGAGGAGATGCATATAGCCAGTCTCCTGGGAAGGGTGGCGGAAACGGGCGGGGAGAAGCTAACACCATACCAAGTACTGGAAATGGCTACCAAGCAGGGGGCAAATGCCTTGGGGATTGGGGATACGATAGGAACCCTGGAAGCTGGCAAGGAAGCAGATCTACTCCTCATTGATTTGAGAACGAGCCATCTTACCCCGCTTAATGACCCATTCAGTGCATTGGTATATGCAGCACAAAGCTCTGATATCGATATGGTATTCTGCCAGGGAACCATCCTCATGGAAAAACGCAAAGTACTGACCATGGATGAACATGCAGTGATGGATGAAGTGCAGGAGAGATGGGCTGATATACTCAGGCGCTAGTAAGGAGAGTGACATGGATGAATCATTTGTAACACTGATATTCAAGAACAATACGCTTACATTGCTCGATCAACGTATCCTGCCAACTGAAGTATCGTATGTGGATTGCAAAACCTACAAGGAAGTTGAGTTCGCCATCAGGGATATGATCGTACGAGGAGCTCCTGCCATCGGTGCTGCTGCAGCATACGGAGTGTATCTGGCAGCACTTCAGTGCCCAGAGGAGCCAGATTTTAAAAAAGCCTGTGAATCCCTCAGCCTTGCCAGGCCTACCGCTGTCAATCTCGGTTGGGCGATCAACCGAATGCTGAAAACGTATGAGCACAATAAAAAGCAACCAAGAAAAGTACTTCTTGGTTCATTGCTCAGTGAGGCTGACACCATCCGGGAAGAGGATATCAAGACCAACAAGCAAATGTCACGTATCGGAGCTAGAGTCGTTCCAGAGAAGGCAACCATCCTCACTCATTGCAACACCGGCGCACTGGCAACTGCAGGTTGGGGAACAGCTCTGGGGGTGATCAAGACGGCGTTCTACGATAAGAAAGATATCTTTGTATATGCCGATGAAACACGGCCGCGATTCCAAGGTGCTCGTCTTACCGCATGGGAGTTGATGGAAGCAAAGATTCCCTCCAAACTTATTCCTGACAGTGCCGCAGCGACACTGATTCGTGATGGGAAAATTGATTTGGTAATCCTTGGTGGGGACCGTGTAGCAGCCAACGGCGATGTGGCGAACAAGCTGGGAACCTTTGCCCTGTCTGTCATCTGCAAGGCATATGGGGTACCTTTCTACAGCGTCGTTCCCATTTCCACCATCGATTTCTCGATACCCGATGGCTCTGCCATTCCCATTGAGGAGCGGGATGCTGAGGAAGTCACTCATGTACAGGGAGTGCAAGTTGCACCAAGTGGAATGGATGTCTTCAATCCCGCTTTTGATGTTACTCCTCACCAGAATCTCACGGGAATCATAACGGAGAAGGGTATCATCTATCCGCCTTTCAAGGAAAATATTGAGCGGCTCAGGCGAGGAGAGTCGATGTAAATCCCTACCGGCAGTGGACACCTTCTCCACTGCCATTTTTTTAAATTTTTTGTAGGGAGTTATTTTGTGGAAGATCGGAAGAGCACACG
>JAIMZO010000063.1 GCA_020054965.1 Spirochaeta sp.
AATGGATCTCGGTGAGGAAGTAGTTCCTCCGGCGTCTCTAACTGCTCTTGCATTATTTCTCCTCCTTAGCTTTCCTGATAGGCTTTAAAAACAAGCACACCATTATGTCCACCAAAGCCCAAAGAATTACTGACAGCATAGCGAATTGTACCATACATACCTTTATTTGGTACATAGTCAAGATCACACTCACTGTCTGGATTGGTTAGGTTGAGTGTACAGGGGAAGTACTGATCCCTAATGGCCAGCAGACAGATGATAGCTTCAACTGCTCCCGCTGCTCCCACCAGGTGACTGGTCATAGATTTGGTCGATGAGACCTTGAGTTTGTACGCTGCATCCCCGAATACACGCTTGATCGCCTTGGTTTCCATGGAGTCATTTGCTGCCGTGCTTGTGCCATGGGCATTGATATAATCCACCTCATCAAGACTTGCTCCTGCCATCTCGATTGCTTGTTTCATTGCTCTGGCAGCTCCTTCCCCTTCTGGATTAGGAGCAGTAAGGTGGAAGGCATCACAGGTTATGCCGTAGCCGGCAATCTCACCAAGAATGGTTGCACCACGCTTTTTCGCATGTGACAAAGATTCAAGCACGAGCATGCCAGCTCCCTCTCCTATGACAAACCCATCGCGTTCCTTGTCGAACGGTCGGCTTGCAATCTTGGGTGTGTCATTGTACTTGGTTGCCAATGCCTGCAGGCGGCAGAAACCCGCAACGCTGAGTTGTGTTATGGCAGCCTCAGTGCCACCAGCCAGTGCCATATCTACCAATCCGAAACGAATTGCGTTGAATGCATCCCCGATTGCATCGGTACCGGAGGCACAGGCGGTGGCGGTGGTGTGACAGGGGCCTTGTATGCCAAAGTGAATTGCAATATTTCCTGCAGCCTCATTGATGATAAGCTTGGGGATGGTAAGCGGTGCTACTGCATGGGGACCTCTCTTAAAAAGCTTGGCAAGGTTCTCCTCTGCAACTTCGAATCCTCCAATACCATTCCCAATATATACACCACTTCTATAGGGGTCAAAGGAACCTTTCTCTAGGTTTGCTTGATTCATTGCCTGTACGGCTGCATGGGTGGCAAATGTAGAGAAGTCAGCCATGCCTCTGAGTTCCTTGCGATCAAGCAGGTCTGAGGGATCGAAATCCCTGACTTCCCCAGCAATTTTGGCAGGATAGTCGGTTGTATCAAACTTGGTGATCTTGTCGATTCCACAGGATCCCGCCTGTATCTGCTTCCAGAACTGTTCCACCTCTGTTCCCAGTGGGTTGACAGTTCCCATGCCGGTTACTACCACACGTTCCATCTTGTTCTCCTCCTTACATTGCCATCCCGCCATCGACCGCGAGAACTTGGCCGGTGATGTAGGATGCTTTATCGCTTGCGAGGAACGCCACACTCTGGGCAACCTCTTCCGTATTCCCAATTCTTGAGAGAGGAATCTGGCTCTTGATCTGGTCCTTCAACTTCTCAGAAAGAACCTCGGTCATGGCAGTCCCAATGAAGCCTGGGGCGACTACATTGACCCGTACATTTCTCCCTGCAAGTTCCTTGGCAAGGCTCTTGGAGAAACCAATGATACCAGCCTTGCTTGCTGCATAGTTGGTCTGGCCACCGTTGCCGACAATACCTACCACACTGGAGATGTTGACAATGGCTCCACGGCGCTGGGTTGCCATCAAACGACCAATCCTTCGACAGGTAAGGAACACTGAGGTAAGGTTGACGGCAATGACATCATCCCATGCTTCGTCTTTCATCCGCATGATCAATCCATCGCGAGTGATACCGGCATTGTTGACCAGGACATCGATGTATTTTGCCTCAGAGACCACAGTCTCCAGTGCAGCTTCAACACTTCCTCGGTTTGCCATATCGCAACTGATATGGTTCGCCTCCAGACCTTCTGCCTTGCTCCTGGAGAGATACCAAACTTCGAATCCTTCGGCAAGCAACGTCTCTATGATGGTTCTTCCTATTCCCCGTGACCCTCCGGTCACCAAGGCGTGTTTCTTTTCACTCATGATTCCATTTCCTTTCTGTATGCCCAGATTGCATCCTCGCTGCCGAGATTCCGGCAAGGGATTGCCGCATTACTGTTTTTCCACAGACCACTGAGCACCGTTCCAAACCCGACCTCAGCTACCTGTGCATGCTCTTCCTGTGAGATGGAAGCGAGATGCTTCATTGCCTCTGTCCAACGCACTGGTTTTGCCAGTTGCATTGCTAGATGCTCCTTTGCTTCCTGAGCACTTCTAATGACCGTTCCATCCACGCTTGAGATCACCAAGGAGTGGGGATCCTTAAACTTGAGCGTCTCTAGGAAGGCAGAGAAGGGCTCTGTTGCGCCCTCCATAAAGGGGGTGTGGAACGGACCGGAGACCCTCAGGGGGATTACTCTCCTGGCTCCCTTTGCTTGTAGTACTTCCTTGCCTTTACTGATGCTCTCCTGTAATCCAGCGATGACCACCTGCGTAGCACTGTTGTCATTCGAGGCGTAAACACCAGGTATTTGAGCCTCTCTCAAGGCTTGCTCAACTGTCGCATAATCAAGCCCAATGATAGCTGCCATTCCGAGTTTCCCTTGTGTCTCCTCAATCTTTCTTGCTTCTTCATCCATCAAGGCAGCACGTTTTGCGACCAGGGTGAAGAGCGTTTCATCATCAAGGAGACCTCCTCCTGCATAAGCAGAAAGTTCCCCAAGGCTGAACCCGCTATGGGCAGTAAAGGAGAATCCAAGCTCACGAAGCCTCAGGTATGCACTACGACTGGCAAGGGTTACTGCCAGCTGGGTAGCTTTGGTCTGTTTCAAATCCTCTTCACTGCCATCAGCGAGCAATTGGTACAAATCGAGTCCGCTTACCTCGCTTGCAAGGGTGAATAGATGCCTGACTTGCTTGCTTGCATCATAAAGATCCAAGGCCATCTTTGGTTTTTGGGACCCCTGTCCGGGGTAGAGTGCTATCAGTGAGTCCATGTCAGTAGTGTTCCTCCGTAGGTCAGTCCGGCTCCAAATCCCACCAGCAGGATATTTTGGCCTTTCTTGAGCAAACCTGCTCTGTCCATCTCTCGCAATGCGAGTGGGATGGATGCCGCCGATGTGTTGGCATAGCGATCAATGTTCATATAGAACTTCTCTTCTGGAATCCCGTACCGTTTGGAACAGGCTTGGATAATCCGCCGGTTTGCTTGGTGGGGAACAATCCAGTCAATGGATTCCAGAGACAAATTATTTCGTTCCACCAGTGCCAGGATGGTAGCCCCGATTGTTCTCACTGCAAAGGAGTAGACCGCCCTGCCATCCATTTCAATGGCATGATTCTTAGGATGAATGGTCAGTGCCTTGGTTCCTGCAGCCTCTGCCTTGAGCAGGGTGTCGATAAAACCTGTTCCACCCTCTTCAGAGGGCTCAAGCAGTGCGCATCCAGCTCCGTCGCCGAAAAGCACGCACGTATTGCGGTCCTTCCAGTTCACTACGCTTGAAAGTTTCTCTGCACCTACTACCAGTGCATTCTTCATGGAACCGGTGGCGATCATGGCCCTGGCTACTTCCAGGGCATAGATGAAGCCTGTACAACCCGCACTTACATCCAGTGCTGGTCCGGTAATACCGAAGTGTTCTGCAATCATGCAGGCAACGGAAGGAAACCCAGGATAGTCCGGGGTAGCTGTTGCGCAGACGATGCCATCAATTTGGGATGCTTCCCGGTTGTAGCTTGCAAGAAGATCATCGATGGCTTTATAAGCGAGATTACTGGTCGTCTCATCTTCACCGGCAATATGTCTTTCTCTGATTCCAGTGTGACTTTTGATCCACTCATCACTCGTGTCGACCATATGGCTCAGGTCATTATTGGTTACCACCCTCGGCGGTGCGTAACTGCCAAGGGCGGTGATGTGTATTGATTTTGGAGGCTTCAATGGCTCCCTCCTTGGGTATATAACATAAGTATATCATTATTACAATTTTGAAGATAATGTCAATATTGACACTATAACTCTTTGTTGTTATGATTAAATTCGTATGGATGCACTTTTTAAAGCATCCCATCCCCATCTTGTTATGAGGAATATTATGGATAATATTGAACACATGGACCTCCGTGAGGTCCTTACCCTATTTGATTCCAGTACCCTAAGCGAGCTTGAGCTTTCCTGCTCACGCTTCTCACTTAAACTGAAAAGACCGGCAGCTGGTGAGGCTATCGCCCAACCTGTCACGGTCATGGAACCGACCGTTCATGGAGCAGAAACAGCACCAACTGCTACAACCGGCACAGAAGAACTGGAGACCATCACCAGTCCAATTGTGGGAACCTTCTACCTAACCCCAGCCCCAGATGCACCTCCATATGTGAACGTTGGTAGCAAAGTGGAGAGCGGGGACGTTATCTGCACAATTGAAGCAATGAAGCTGATGAACCAGCTTGAGAGTGATTACTCCTGTGAAATTGTGGAAATCCTTGCCAAGCCAGAACAGCTGGTGGAATTTGGACAACCCCTTTTCAAGGTCAAGAAACTATGATCAAGAAAGTGCTCATCGCAAACCGTGCAGAGATTGCGGTACGTATTATCAGGGCGTGCCGTGACCTGGGAATCAAGACTGTTGCTGTCTATTCCACTGCCGATGCCCAAAGTCTGCCTGTTTCCATGGCAGATGAGGCTGTCTGTATTGGGGAAGCACAAACAGACAAGAGTTACCTGAATGTACGGAATATTATTACCGCTGCTTGTGTACTTCGCTGTGATGCCATCCATCCTGGAGTAGGATTCCTCTCAGAAAATGCTGATTTTGCAAAACAGGTGGAGGACGCAGGGCTTGTGTTCATTGGTCCTGAGAGTAAGACGATTGCATTGCTTGGGAACAAGGTTGCTGCACGGCAGGCCGCCCTTGCCGCGGGGATTCCCATTACCCCGGGCAGTAGTGAGGCGCTTGTTGATCTTGCAGATGCAAAGAGAACTGCCGAGCAAATCGGCTACCCAATCATCCTCAAGGCTGCTTCAGGTGGTGGGGGTAGAGGTATGCGTATTGTCAGGAAAGAGGAACAACTCGAGCAGTCCTTGCAGCTGGCCAGAAAGGAGGCTCTTGCCTTCTTTGGGGATTCCTCGGTGCATATGGAACGGTTCCTTGAACAGCCACGTCACGTGGAAATCCAGCTTCTGGCCGATGGCCAGGGCGGTGTGGTTCACCTAGGTGAGCGGGACTGTTCAGTGCAGAAGAATCACCAGAAGTTGCTTGAGGAGAGCCCCTCCCCAATCCTTGATGAAGGACTGAGAAAGGCAATGTGCAATGATTCAGTGCGACTCTTCAAGGAATTGGGCTACCGAGGCGCTGGGACCGTGGAGTTCCTTGTTGAGGGGGAGGCATACTACTTCATGGAAGTGAATGCACGCCTGCAGGTGGAGCATCCGGTAAGTGAAATGGTAAGTTCCCTTGATCTGGTCCAGGCTCAGATCAGGATAGCACAGGGTAAGACATTACCGTTCAAACAGAAAGATATCCGTCTCTCCGGGTATGCCCTTGAGTGTAGGATCAATGCACTTTCTGCTGGGGTGATCACCACACTTCAACTGCCTTCAGGTCCCTTTGTACGAGTGGACTCCCATCTTGAGGCCGGATCCATTCTCAGTCCTTATTACGACTCAATGGTGGCGAAGATCATCATCTGGGCTCCTGACAGGGACCAGGGTATAGCCGTAATGCTCAGGGCATTGGAAGAAGTGAACATCCAAGGGGTGACCACCAATCTGGAAGAGCAAAAACGCCTCATTGCCTCCAAACAGTTCAGGAGTGGTCGCTTCACTACAGACCTCTACCAGAAGGTTTGTGAACAGGAGAAATAACCGATGTCAAACGAAGTTTTGAAACGATGCCCCCAGTGCCAGAAAGATGTACAGGTAGGGGAGTATAAGATTTGCCCATATTGTAATTTTCATTTTCCGCTTACTGTACAAGAACGCCTTGATCTCTTTGCAGATGAAGGATCGTTCAAGGAGATGAGTAGTGGAATGCAGTCGATGAACCCCATCTCACTTGCAGGGTATGAGGAGAAACTGAAAGAGAATCAAAAGAAATCCTCGCTGAGTGATGCTGCCACCATCGGACGTTGTACGGTCGGGGGAAAACCTGTGGTTGTCGGTATCATGTCCTTCGCTTTCATGGGCGGCAGCATGGGTTCGGTAGTGGGTGAGAAAATCACACAGGCCATGATCGAGGGAGCTCTCACCGGGGACCCTGTGGTTCTCTTCACTGCTAGTGGAGGGGCACGGATGCAGGAGGGAATCTTCAGCCTGATGCAGATGGCAAAGACTGCCAGTACTGCAGCCCTCTTGGAGGAGACCCGTACCCCGCTCTTTTTGGTCTTGACCAATCCTACCACCGGTGGGGTGACAGCCTCCTTTGCCATGCTGGGAGATGTGATTCTTGCAGAACCCGGGGCGATTATTGGATTTGCAGGGCCTAGAGTAATAGAAGGAACCATCGGGGAGAAACTGCCCGAAGGGTTCCAGCGTTCGGAGTTCCAGCTCGAGAAGGGTTTCATCGATTCCATCGTTGAGAGGAAGAAGTTGAAAGAGACCCTTTCCTTCTTGATCGAAACCCACACAAGGAGGGCATAACCCATGGCAGATGAAAAGAAACAAGTACTGCAGGAAACCGTAGAACATATGGAATCCATGCTTAGCAATAATCAGAAGTTTGAAGCAAAATCGTCCTGGGATTGTGTGCTCCTCTCTCGCCAGAGTGGAAGACCCGGTGCCAAGGCCTTTATTTCCATGATCTGTGATCAGTTCATGGAGTTGCATGGGGACCGCTCCTATGGTGACGATCCTGCCATGATCGGAGGAATCGGAACGGTAGAGGGAAGGGCGATCACCTTTATCGGAAATAGAAAAGGTGCCAATTTTAGGGAGAATGTCTCTTGCAACTATGGCATGAGTAATCCTGAGGGATATCGCAAAGCATTGCGTCTTGCCAAGCAGGCAGAGAAATTCGGCCGTCCCGTGGTCTGTTTCATTGACACCCCTGGAGCATATCCCGGACTTGGGAGTGAGGAGAGGGGAATAGGGGAGGCAATCGCCCAGAACCTGAAGGTGTTCTCAACACTCAAGACCCCAGTGCTCTGTTTTATCATTGGAGAAGGTGGTAGTGGAGGAGCCTTGGGTATCGGCATCGGGGATAAGCTCTATATGCTGGAGAATGCAGTCTATTCAGTCATTACCCCTGAAGGATTTGCTTCCATCCTGCTTCGTGACCCATCGAAAGCCAAGGAGGCAGCTGAGGCCATGAAGATGACCAGCCGGCATCTGAAGGAGTTCGGGGTCATCCATGACATCATTGAGGAAAAGAGCCCGAAGGAGACAGCCCAGTTGATCAAGGAAACCATAATTCGTGACCTTGACAACCTCTGCAGCAAGCCGCCTGAACATCTGGTACGGTACCGGTTGAAAAAGATTCGTGGTATCGGGGAAGTCAGAGGGGGAAAGGAGTGGTGGCAACCGCTTCTTGAGGTTTTCGCCAAGACACAAAGCTTCCGTTAAATGGATTGTGCATTCTTCTCAAGGTCCCGGATACCCGGGATGAAGAAGACGGCGGTCAGCAGGGAAGAGAGCAAATCGGAAACAGGTGCTGAATAGAGAATACCCTGCAATCCAAAGAAGTGTGAGAAGAGCAGGATGGAAGGAATGAGAAAGAACCCCTGTCTTGAGAGTGTGAGCAGGAGTGCG
>JAIMZO010000064.1 GCA_020054965.1 Spirochaeta sp.
AAATCATTTGGTTGACAGTCATGCCACCTGATATGAATGGTTATGCATAATTTTGTGTATATTCATACGTATTGCTTAGCATTTTGAAATTTGCTCTGAGAACAAAGTTTTTTAAAACATTTGGAGTTGCTGTTCTAGATTACGCGCTTGGTTTTCCACTTCCCCCTGGCAAAACGGGTAATGAAACAGATGCTTCTGAAGATCCAGTCAATATACATACCGAACCACACTCCGTAGATGCCCCATCCAAAGACAATTGCCAGGAGGTAGCTCATGCCAACCCTGCTTGCCCACATACTCACCATCGACACAACCATGGTAAACTTGGCATCTCCTGCAGCCCGCAGGAAATTGGGCAGGGAGAATGCTGTTGGCCAGAGAATGGAGCTGAAGATCATGGCAGATCGAATGACGTTAGATGCAAGTTCGGTCGCCTCAGCTGAGAGATTGAAGATCGGAACGATTTTGGGTGCGAAGATGAAGACAGGGATTGCCACGACGATCATGGCAATGTATGCAGCAAAGAGCAGCTTCTTCCCATAGAAAACTGCCTGGTCTGGACGCTTGGCCCCGACTGCCTGTCCTATAACGGTGATCGAGGCCAACCCGATTGCCCCACCAGGAATATTGACGAAGGATGCTACTGAGTTTGCAATGGCATTTGCTGCAATGGATGCTGTACCGAAAGCAGCTATGAACCCTTGCACCAGCAGTTTCCCAATCTGGAAAACACTCCCCTCAATCCCATTGGGGATACCGATATGCAGGATTCGCTTGATCATATCCCAGCGAAGGGACCAGTGGCGATAGTTTCTCACTGAAATCTGATTGGTTGGATCTGTCAGTAACGCCAGGATGATTGCACTGCCGATGATGCGGCTGAGCAGAGTGCCTAGACCCGCCCCGATTACACCCAGATGCAGGGAAAAGATGAAGTAGGCGTTTCCTGCAACATTCACCAGATTCATGACCAGGCTCACCCATAGAGAGATCTTGCTGTTTCCCATGGAACGGAACAATGCCGCCGATGCATTGTATGCAGCAAGAAAGGGTAGGGAAAGAAGGATATATATGAAGTAGGTTGCCCCACCTTCAAGAACCGATGTCTCAATGGATCCAAAGATAAAGCTGATAATCTGTCTCCTGAACGGCATGCAGAGTATGAGCAGAGTGATTGAAGCGAGTAGGGAGAGCAATATCAGTTGCTTTGCTGCTGCATTGGCAGACGCATGGTCCTTGTTCCCTAGGTATTGGCTTGCAACCACTGCTCCACCGGTGGCGAAGGCCGCAAAAAGCTGAACGATTAAGATGGTGATGGAATCCACCAGGCTGATGGCGCTTACAGCGCTTTCCCCGGCCGATGCAATCATGACTGTATCGGCCATACCGATGGAGACCATGAGCACTTGCTCGATGATGAGGGGAATAATAAGAGTATACAGAAAACGGCGGGAGAACATTGGCTCCAACGCCGTATCCTGAATGGTGGGTTTCACTACACTACCTCTTGCCCTTTTTCATATGATGCGGGCAACGCTGACAACCAGTTAATCGGCAAGCAGTCCTTCGTCATTGTCAAAGTTTTTCTTGCGTAGGTCCTTGAACCTGCGTACCAGCTCTTCCACTGTGAGGCTTGCCTTCTGTTCGCCGGCAACATCGAGGATGATGGACCCTTCATCCATCATGATCAGACGGTTACCGAAGTCGATGGCAAACTGCATATTATGCGTGACCATCAGGGCAGTAAGTTCATACTCCTTGATGTATCGTTCGGTCAGGTTCATGACAATCTGTGCATTCCTTGGGTCGAGTGCAGCGGTATGCTCATCAAGCAAGAGCATCTTGGGTTTGCTCATGACTGTCATCAACAGGGTAAGAGCCTGTCTCTGTCCTCCACTGAGCAGTCCGACATTGTCCTTGAGCCTGCTCTCCAGACCGATGGGCTTGAGAAGTTCCCTGAATACTTGCCTCTTCTCATTGTTCAGGCTTATACGCAGGCCCTTCATTCCCTTTGTCATAGCTGTGATCATATTGTCCTCAATGGACATATTTGCAGCAGTTCCCTTGGTGGGGTCCTGGAAAATTCGACCGATGGTCATGGCCCTGCGATACTCGGGGCTGCTGGTGATATCCACCTCATCAAAAATGATCTTTCCATTGGTGACGGGGTAGGTACCGCTGATGAGATTGAAAAGCGTGGATTTGCCACTGCCATTCGAGCCGATGATACAGATGACGTCCCCTCTATTAACATGGAGATTGATGTTTTCCAATGCAATCTTTTCATTAACGGTTCCAGGATTGAATACTTTTGTGATATTACTCAAATCAAGCATTGGTTGCATCCTCCTTGTCGCTCATGTTTTTTGCCTGGGAGCGTGCAATGGCTTTCTTTTTTGCCCCTGCAGAACTTGCAGCGCTGCGTGTCTGGGCAATAAACAAGCTGACGATGACCAATATACCTGTGAGCAATTTGAAATCGTTCGGGGTGATGTTGACCAAGTACCCGTACTTTCTGCCAAAGAACATCAATGCCTTGTAGATGATGGCTCCCAAGATGGCTCTTAGCGTAAGCAGCGATATTCGGTTGGTAGAGAAGAGAAACTCTCCCAGCATGATTGCTGCCAGTCCCTGGACGACCATTCCGATTCCAAGGTTTGCATCAGCAAAGCCCTGGTACTGGGCAAGCAGTCCGCCAGAGAGAGCGATCAAGCCATTGGAGAGCCCAAGTCCGATCAGCTTCAATACCTCGGGGTTGATGCCCTGGCTGATGACCATTTGCTCGTTTCCTCCCATTGCACCAAGAGAAACACCAAGGTCGGTACGGAAGAAGATATCAATGAGCACCTTTACAAAGAGTACCACCAGCAGGGTTCCCACCAGACTGGCCCATTCAGGGGGAAGGAACTGGAATGCCTCAGGAAGCTTGGAGTACAAGGTCTCCACGCGAAGCAAGGGGACGTTGGCCTTGTTCCCCAGAATTCTCAAGTTGATTGAGTAGAGCATGGTCATGGTAAGAATACCTGCAAGCAAGCCAGGAATTTTCAGTTTATTGTGGATGGCGGCAGTAACCATGCCTGCAAGCACTCCTGCAAAGAATGAAAGCAACAATGCAACAAAGATAGGAAGGCCGGCTACAATGGCCATGGTTGCAACTGCCGCTCCGGTGGCCACCGATCCATCGCAGGTAAGATCAGCAATATCGAGAATCCGATATGAGATTAAGATTCCGATGACCATGAGTGAAAAGATCAGGCCATCTACAAAAATTCCTTCAAGCATGTATTACCCCTTACACAGAAAAAACCCGCCGGCTCAATACAGTTCCGGCGGGATTGCAATTGCCCAATTACTGGGTAATTTTCACACCATCCTTAATGAGCACTGCTGCTGCATCTTGCAGATCCTGCGGAATAGTATACCCAAGCTTCTCAGCTACATCAAGATTGAACCACAGCTGGAATTTTGTGGGATCGGTGATATAGACTGTTCCAATGTCCCCAGCTTTAGTTCCCCTGAGAATCTGTTCAACAATCTTGCCTGTTTCAACACCGATGTTGTAGTAATCAAAGCCAAGGCTGACCAGGACATTCAGGCCATCAATACCGCTTGCATCAGCACAGAAGAGCGCCTTGCCCGCTTTTTTTGCAACATCGTCAACTGAGGCGATGGCACTGATGACTGTGTTGTCTGTGGCGATATACAGGGCATCAACTCGGTCGATGATTGACTGGGTTGCCATCTTGACTTCGCTGGAGTTTGAAACGGCTGCGGAAACAAATTCTACACCATACTTTTCACAAGCGGCCTTTGCCATCTCCATGAGCAGGACACCATTGGCTTCACCGGAAGCGTAGACATTGCCGATGGACTTTGCACCAGTGATGTCGATCAGGAGCTTGATCTGTTCTTCAACCGGGTTCTTGTCGGATACTCCGGCAATGTTTGCTGCCACAAGGCCGGCTTCACTTGAATCGGTGACAGCACTGAATACTACCGGGGTGCCGGAGCTTTCATTGAACACCTGGGCAAGCGCCTGGGCGGCAGGGGTGGCGATACCGACGGCCACATCCACCTTGTCGCTCTTGAATTTCTGGGCAATGGAGGAAGCGGTTGAAATATCACCGTTTGCATTCTGATGATCATAGGTTACCAGAAGATCAGTTGTTGCCAGGTGATCCATCATCCCCTGCTCGGCTGCATCGAGCGCTGCGTGGGTGACCAATTTGGAAATACCGATTTTGTACGGTTGTGGGCCGGTTTGTTCTACCTGGCCTGCACTGAAGAGTGGCAGTGCAACACAGAGTAGCAGGGAGAGAGCAATGAGCATCGGACGCTGTAGTTTTTTCATAATCATTCCTCCAAGCGGATAATCCTTTTCGTTTGCAAAACTATAGCTGGAATTTCCGGATTTGTAAATCCGAATATACAAAATAATGAATAATAATTCATATAATATGCAAGTATTGTCTGGATTTACTCATAAAAAGGAACCTGCCCCCGAAGAGACAGGTTCACACTACAAAGAGAGTCAACATCCTTATTGCAATTGCTTCTTTCCATCCTTGATGATCACCTTTGCATTGGCAAGCAACGACTCATCAATGGTGATGCCAAGTGCATCAGCGGTATCGAGATTGAACCATAGTTCAAATTGGGCTGGATCCTCGAAGAAAATGGATCCGATATCCTTTGGGTCTTCTCCTTTTATGATTCGCTCCACCACTTTCCCAGTCTCTACCCCAACGGTGTAGTAGTTGAAACCCCAGCTCATCAGGAAGTCGATGTTTTCGCTGCTGGTGGTGTCCGTGTTGAAAAGGGGTACTCCTGCCTTCATGCAGACCTCACTCACACTGGGGATGGCACTGACAACGGTGTTGTCTATTGCCACGTACATCGCATCCACGCGGTCGATGATGGATTGTGCGGCCATCTTTACCTCGCTTGAGTTGCTGATTGCTGCTGCCACGAACTTGACACCATTTGCTTCGCTGATTTCTCTGGCCATCTCCATCTGCACCACACCATTGGCTTCGCTGCTGGTATAGATCATCCCAAGGGTCTTTGGTTTGACAATGGAAAAATAGGTTTCCAGTTGCAACTCAAGAGGGTTCAGGTCAGAGACTCCTGCAATATTCGTCTCTTCAGTCTTCGTATAGTCAACAACCAATCCTGCTGCCAGCGGGTCGGTAATTGCCCCGAATACCACTGGTTTGTCCTTGATGATCTGGGCAAGTGCCTGGGCCGCCGGGGTGGCGATACCAACCACGATATCCTTGTCGTCACTCTTGAATTTCTGGGCGATGGCGATAGCTGTAGCAATTTCACCATTGCAGTTCTGGTTGTCAAACGTTACAGAGAAATCACTTGCCTCAAGCTGGTCCATGATTCCCTGTTCAATTGCATCAAGGGCAGGGTGACTGACCAGTTTTGAAATACCGATGGTATAGGTTTTCTCTCCCCCTATTGCGGGATCTGTTTCGGTGGCAGGTTGTGCACTCAGGTAGGTTCCGATAAGCAAGAACGTCAAAAGCAGGATAGGTATTCTTTTCATGGTCAATCTCCTCTGTGATGACGTTACTATATATAGAAACTTAGAGAAGTGCAAGTATCTATTCGTAGAAACATGAACTTTTTTTGTAATGAAGCAAAAAGAAACTCCCCGGTGAGTCCGGGGAGGGGGGCAAAGGTCACGCTGGATTAGATAAAATCATCTTCATCAAATGAGTCCGGCTCATCGAAATCGTCATTTTCGTCGTAAAACTCATCCTCATAGGACTCATCTCCATCGACCATGAACCCATCATCGAGCAAGTCGTCGTCTTCTTCATCCTCGTCGAGCATTTCATCATCGTCATCACCGAAATCAATTACCTCAGGAGCATCAAATAAATCGGCAAGATAAGCATCTTCCTCATCCTCTAACCTGCTGAAATAACGATCTTCCTCATCCTCGAGCTCATCTTCTTCATCACGGTATTTAGCCATGTCGTTACTCCTTGAAATCAGATTCAAATCCCACACCTCCAACATAAGAGAAGGTAATCAGGTTGTCAATTAGTTGTATCGGTTTGTGTGTATGGACAGGTAAGAATCACACTGCTATGATGCGGATATGGAAACAAAACGATGGTATTTGGCTGTCCCCCTTGGGGATCCAGCAGGGATTGGTCCTGAGATTGTGCTGAAGGCTATGCAACGCATAAATCTTCCCCCTTCCATGGGGATGGTGGTAATCGGTGATGTCCCTCTCTTGAAGAAGGTATCTACTGATTTGGGCATCCCTTCAGATTTTGATGCCGTGGTTGTTGATGACAAATCCTTGGTCCGTGCAACCGAAAGCGGCAGTCGTCATATTCTATATTCCCAGAATATCTTGGATATGCAACGATTCAGCTATGGAGAAATACAGGCAATGTGTGGCCGTGCTGCCTATCATGCAGTGGAGGAGGCGGTCCGTCTTATTGGTTGTGGATATGCTCATGCCTTGGTAACACCACCCCTTCATAAGGAAGCCTTGAAAGCCGCCGGTGTCGACCATGTAGGATACACCGAAATTCTCAGTGCGCTCAGCGGGGCCGAGCGTGCAATAACGATGTTTGATACGCTGGGATTGAAAATATTCTTCCACAGCAGGCATCTCTCATTGCGCCAGGCATGTGATGCGGTGACAAAGGAGTCATTGCTGAAGACCATTCTGGAGTGTGATGCAATAACGAAGAGCCATGGTGGTGCATTCAGAAATGAGCTCAGCCTTGCTGTTGCGGGTCTGAATCCGCATTGCGGGGAGCATGGTCTCTTTGGTGATGAAGAAGAGCGAGCCATCGAGCCTGCCATCAAGGAAGCCAGAGAACATGGGGTGGATGTTGCCGGACCCATTGGAGCCGATTCTGTCTTCTACCAGGCAAGGGTCGGCAAGTATAGGGCAGTGATCTCCCTTTATCATGACCAAGGACATATAGCTGCCAAGACCTATGATTTCAACCAGACCATCTCAATCACCTGGAACCTTCCGTTCCTGAGAACCAGTGTGGATCATGGAACTGCCTTTGACATTGCAGGGAAGAATCTTGCCGATGCTGCTGGCATGGTCCGCGCATTGGAGGCAGCAGCAGACTACCTCCTGGCAGAAGGAGAAAGATGATGAAGCGATTGGTACCTGTGTTCCTGGTTCTTGTTTTTGTCTTGGCCCTCAGCGGTTGCACAACCTCTGTGAGGGTTTGTCATATGGTCCCGGGCGAAGTGGACCTACAGGGGAAAAGGGGTCTCGCCGTCTCCTCAACCTCCATGTACCGGTTTCCCTACGGCCGACCTGTGAGCCCTTGGGTCAGCGGCTTGCAAGAAACGGATTTTACACTCTCCACCGGGTATGACCCGAATCTTTCTGAGCGTGTTGCCTCCCTTGCAACACGGAAGATTGTGCAGGCTTTGCGTGATACCCGCTATTTCTCAATATTGGCCCCCGAGGCTACCGATGCCTATCTTAGTCTGTCCAAAGCAGGAGAAGATAGTATTCGCTTGATGCGTGATAAGGGGTTTGACCTGCTCATGAGCAGTGAAATCTCCTACATGGATATCGAGGAGCGCGTTGAGGGAACTGACTGCAGGGAGTTTGTCACCGATAGCAGCGGCATCAGCAGTGAGCAAGTCACCAAGCGAGAATATTACCTGGTGCA
>JAIMZO010000065.1 GCA_020054965.1 Spirochaeta sp.
GAAATTTCGTTTGTCAAGAAAAAATGTAAACGTTTACAGTTTTTCTTTATTAATATAGCTTTTGGTAATAAATTATCATTATTTCTGTACTTTAAGAAAGGTGTAAACCTTTACAAAAAATTCATTATTTGTAGAGAATTGCAATCAATGATAATCGCGTACTACATATTGCATGCAGAAAACGCAGTCGCAAAAACAGATTGAGCAGAGCAACACAATCGTCTATTTAGACAAGTTTAGGAACCAGGGTTGACGGCCAACGGAAGGGAGCATCCACAAGTGGGAGATTCAGGAAGATAGGTTTTACCTGCCATTGCCCTGTATTAGTCTTCTACCTTTTTTGCATGCTCCGAGTTTCGCTTGGCTACGCGGTAGAGTTCAACAATTCGCGCTACCCCATCCTCAGCTACGCCGGTGGCCTCTGCAATCTCCGATTCTGGTAACTGGTTTTCTAAGGCATACAGCACGAGATCCACATTTTCTGCAGTTACACCAAGAACATCCTGATACTTATCAGTAATACCAGGGATGATGTCAGGGTTTGGGGTACGTTCAAGGATCTCTCCTGGAATACCGAGCGTCTGTGCCAGCTGCATGATCTGGGTCCTGTAGAGATGTCCTATAGGCATCAAGTCAGCCGCATCATCAATGCCGTATTTCACGCACAAACCGGTGAGTTCCTCTGATTTGTGGGCACACCCGACCACTTGTAGGTTGTTCTTTTCCGCATAGGAATAGACTGCTACAAGTCGCACCCGCTGTTTCGTAAAGAAAGAAGCAAGGCCCTTTCGAATCAGCGTATCCCCCTGTCCGTTCAACACCCTCACATAATTACTCTCCCCCTCTGCTGAGGTCATGAACCGCCTAACAAGCCGTTCCTTCCAACGTCGTGTCGGAAAATAAGAGAGGATATAGGAGTAGGTGCCGAACGCTTTGAGCATTGGGGAGATATCAATGCGTACACTTGTAATGTCGAGGTGTTTTGCCAGCATGTTAGCGTAGTATTCAGCATCCGGATTGCCCTGTTTTTCAGGCAACTGCAGGCCTGTCACCTTTGCCTTCCCCAGAGCAGCTACGCACAGAGTAGCAACGACACTTGAATCGAGTCCTCCGGATATCGGGACGACAACTCCGTCACGGGTGCAGGAGGAGATGATAAAATCTTTAATCCTCTCAACAGCATCACCCGGATCAATCTGCAATGTTTCAATAGATATTGATTTCATAGCATCATTATACCATACATGAAAAGAGAACGTAATGAAAGGTATCAATACCCCGGGGCAAGCCATGGACTCAGGAGGCGTTGCCTCCTTTTCCACCCCAAGGAACGGGGTATCTAACCTTGCTTTCTCATGCAAAGCTATATTGAACATAACCCATAGCATGCATCACTGGAACGTTCTCAACCATGAAAATGACTGGATAATCTTTCCTGTATATTGCATAATCGAGCGTATGGCATACACAGAATATGGAAATACTTGGTGGGGCAATCGTTGGCTTGATGCCCTCACAGAAATTGATTACTCAAACCGGCTCCCCAGAGGGAAGCGATACGCACGTAATGGCTCCGTTCGCTCTATTACGATCGATAAGGGTAAGGTAACTGCACGGGTGCAGGGCACACGGCCAACTCCCTACAAAGTAGCCATAGGTATCCATCAATACACTACAGAAGACAACATGAAACTGATCTCCCTCATCAAGGAGAATCCATATTACCTAGGAAGTCTGCAAACAGGAGAACTCCCCCCGGAGATTGAGCAGGAGTGCCAGGATATCGGGATTATGCTGTTTCCCCGTTCATGGAAAGATTTGAGTATGCAATGCAGCTGCCCTGACTGGGCTGTCCCCTGCAAACATTTGGCTGCAGTCATCTATATGATTGCAAATGAAATCGACAAGGACCCCTTTTTGGTCTTTCGTCTCCATGGACTGGATGTGGAATCGTTGTTCCAGAACGCCGAGGGGATTGCTGAAGAACAGATACCAACCTTGGATTCCCTTACCGAGAACACATGGCAGAGCTCTTCTTCAGGTGAAGGAGAGCCAGATTTGCAACTGGTCCCAGACATGAAGCCGGTACTGGAGCGAGTACTTACTGACTCCCCACTCTTTGCTCCTCAATGCAACTTCAAGCGTGACTATCTCTCATTCATCACAAACCTTGCGAAAAATACCACAACGTTTGTCAATCAAATGGAGATTCCCCAACAGACACCAAGCATCCTCTATGATGAGTGTTCTATCATCTACCAGGGGAAAAAGGTACATGGAGTACTCAAACAGGGGAAAAACAAGCTCTCCTTTTCATCGGAAGAGATGGATGAGTGTCTCTCCTACCTCCAATCCTTTCCAATCGGCTCAACCGAGGAATACCCCCCGGTCCTTGCCCTCTTGCTCTTTACACACAACTTTGCGCTTCGTCTTCTGCAAACCCATGGGGCTATACCAAGCTTATTGGCTCTTGGCAAAGAACAGTATGTTCTTCGTTGGATACCTGCCTATTTCAACCCCGAGGTCAAGGCTATAACAGATTTTCTCGCATCAAGGTTGCAGGATAGAGACCTTGTTTTCATTGATACCCGACCAGCAGACAAGCTCCAACAGATTTTCCTTTTGGTTTCACTGTTTGTACGCTCCTACAGCAAGCTCTTAGGGGATGCAACAAAACTACCAGAGACTGACGAGCATGCATTGTTCTTTGCAGGTGCTCTCTATGAATGCAGAACTCTTGCCCAAAGGGGGAATCCTCTTGCAATACATCACTGGCTTGGAAGGCTCATGCTCAGCACCCGCTCTCATCGGCCGGTACTTTGGATGCAGGAAAAAGGGAACGACACATACCTATGCAACATCCAAGTACAGAAGGCAGAAGAGGCACCGATTGCACTCTCCTCATTTCTTTCAAAACATACGGAGACTGCTGCAATTCTTCAAGACCTCAGTTATCTGGGAACCTACTTCCGCCCCATCCAGAAAGCACTAAGGGCACGAGGAGTAGCTACCGTTTCTGGTGATGAATTCCTCGACGCTTGGTTCAACGCCCTTCCCGCATTGAAAGCCCTCGGGGTCAGCATGATTATACCCAGAAGCTTGCAGAAAACACTCTCCCCACGCGTCTCGGTGCGGATGAGCACCTCTGGAGAAAGCACAGCTGAACGTTTTCTCTCTCTACAGGATCTCTTGGATGTCTCATGGACTATTGTTTTAGGAGATGATTCCATCGATCCTGAGACATTGCAGACCATGATGGATCAAGGTCGGAAGTATGTCGCATTCAAGGATCAATACGTCGTGCTGGATAAGAAGGAAATTGAGAAAATCAATCGCCGGCTGGAAAAGACGATCAAACTCTCGGCACTCGATCTCTTGAAGGTAAACCTGCTGGGTACCTATGATGAACAACCAGTGATCATGGAAGATGGCGTAAAGGAATTGTTCAACTCCCTCTTGCACATTGCCCCAACGCCTATCCCTTCTGAACTTAAGACTACACTGCGTCCTTACCAAGAGCGCGGGTATCAGTGGTTGATGCACAATCATGCAATCGGCCTGGGATCTCTCTTGGCTGATGACATGGGCTTGGGTAAGACAGTCCAGGTGATAGCATTCCTGGTTGCTCTGAAAAACAAGAACATCATCACACCAAAAAAGCCGGTCTTGATCGTTGTACCAGCCTCTTTGATGACAAACTGGGAACATGAGATATCCCGCTTTGCACCCTCTCTCACCACCTTTGTGTACCATGGGCAGAACCGGCAGCTTGAAAAGGGAAGTGACTGCATCATCACCACCTATGCTACGGTGAGAAGGGACACTGAACTCTTGCAGAAAACCCGTTTCTCTGTGACCATCCTTGATGAGGCTCAAGCAATCAAGAACAGGGATTCAGCCCAGGCAAAGTCTGTTGCCAAACTAAAAAGCGATCATACCATTGCCATGACCGGCACCCCGGTGGAAAATCGACTACTTGATTACTGGAGCATCATTGATTGTGTCATGAAGGGGTACTTGGGCAATCAATCCAGCTTCAAGACACACTTTGCCATCCCGATCGAACGGTACCATGACCAAGCTGCCTTGAAGGCATTCCGTTCCCTCACTGCCCCCTTGATGCTTCGTCGAGTCAAAACCGATACCTCAATCATCAACGACCTACCTGAGAAACTGGTACTTGAACGGTACGCAACCCTGTCCTTGGAACAGAAAGTGCTCTACAAGGAAATCGTCAAGCAAACCGAAAAAACACTTGAAGAAGCAGAGGGAATTGCAAAGAAAGGTGCAGTATTCAAACTAATGACCGCCCTCAAACAAGTCTGTTGCCACCCTGCCCTGTATTGCGACACCAGTAAGAAAGAACTTGAAAACTCCGGTAAGGCAACCCTCCTGATGGACTTGCTTGAGTCAATACACCAACGGAACGAGAAAGTTTTGGTTTTCACCCAGTACGCCCAGATGGGCTTCCTGCTTCAAGATTTGGTAAAAGAACCATTCTCACTGGATGCCCCATTCCTGCATGGAGGATCGACCAGGGCACAGCGAGATGCCATGGTGGAACAATTTCAATCTGATCCTGAATGCTGGCTCATGATTCTCTCAATTCGAGCTGGTGGAACTGGGTTGAATCTTACATCAGCAAGCCATGTAATTCACTATGATCTCTGGTGGAATCCAGCTGTGGAGAACCAGGCAACTGATCGCGCCTTCAGAATTGGACAGGATAAACAGGTAACTGTTCATCGACTGATCACCGAGGGAACCTTTGAGGAACGTATCAACGAGATGCTCACTTCCAAAAAAGATTTGGCTGACAGTGTCATAGCGACAGGAGAAAATTGGATTACCGAGCTTTCTGCAACACAGTTGAAGGACCTCATTGCTTTGAGGGAAAGTCATACATAACAAGCCCTTCGATGGGGAAGGGCTTGTAAGAAGACGTCAACACTTCCTTCTCCCACCATCGGCAACGGGAATCTGCTTAACCTGTGCATCTGGATGGTGGTTCTTGATGGCTTTGTCCATTATGGTGCAGATCTCTTCGTAACACATGGTTCCCTTAAAGGAATCGGGAATGAAAGGTATCAATACCCCAGGGCAAGCCCTGGACTCAGGAGGCGTTGCCTCCTTTTCCGCCCCAAGGGACGGGGTATCTCACCTTGCTTTCCCTGCACTCGCTCGGGAATCAAGAGAATGTTTTTCAATTTCTTCTCCTATACATCATAGCAGCTGCCCTTAGAGGGGCAGCTACTATGATGGTGTTGGAGGCTTGTGCCTCCAGATTTTGTTCTATCTTACAGCAAAAACAGGGAGAGAATCCAGATGAAAATCATAGATGCAAGACCCATGAGCAACGTAACCATGGTTTGTGTCTTATAGCCATCTTCAGGCTTCAATTGGCCAAAGTTGGTAACAACCCAGAAGTAGCTGTCATTTGCATGGGAAACTGTCATCGCTCCCGCTCCGATTGCCATGACTGTAAGCACTGCCGCTATTGGGGTAGTGAGGCCCAGACCTGTCATCATGGACCCGCTGTCAACAAAGCTTCCCAGGATACCAGCTGTAGTGGTAATGGCTACCGTGGAGGAACCTTGAGCAGACTTGAGGATAGCGGAGATAATGAAGGGGAAGAAGATGCCGACCATGCTCAAGGCTGCGGCATTCTCCTTCATATATCCCACAAAACCTGCACTGGAGATGACCTTCCCAAGTACACCACCAGCAGCAGTGATGAAGAGAATCGGGCCAACAACCCTGAGTGTCTCAGTAGTCATGACGTTGAATAAACGTATTTTTCCGCTCTGTCCAAGGAGGATGATGCCGAAGATAAGGCCTACAGTCAAGGCGATAATGGGACTTCCAATAAACTTGCTGAAGGTAGCCATGTTGCCGCTCCACCCCATGGCACTGGCAAGCGATCCCAGTGCCATGCAGAGAATCGGGATGAGGATCGGGGCTACGGCCATAAAGCCATTGGGGAGGTCCCCAAAGCCCTTGAGCAGCTCATCATAATCCTGGCTGGTAAGGTCTTCAGTCTCCTCCTCGGCACTCTTGATTCGCTTGCCAATGAAGTTTGCATAGAAGTAGGCGATGAGCAAGGATGGGATCGAGACAACTGCACCCAGCACAATGACCATGAACAGGTTGTCCCCAATTCCCAGAGTTCCCGCTGCTGCAATGGGGCCAGGGGTTGGTGGGATGAACACATGAGAGGTATAGAGTCCGGCTGAGAGAGCCACCGTCATGGCGACTGAGGAGAATTGGGTCTTTTTCCTCAACGCTTTCCTGATTGGGTCGAGGATGACAAACCCACTGTCACAGAAAACGGGAATTGATACGACCCAGCCCATGATCTCCATGGCAAGTTGGGGGCGTTTCTGCCCGACGAGGCGCACCACCATTTCAGCAAGTTTCAAGGCGGCGCCGGTCTTTTCCAGGATGGTCCCGATAAGGGCTCCAAAGATGATGACTATACCGATACTGCTGAATATGCCACTGAAGCCGGAACCAATGGTGCCAGGGATATCCGCCAACGGGATGCCGACAACAATGGCGAGTATGAGTGATACCCCCATAAGTGCCAAAAAAGGATGCACATTCCATTTTGAAATTGCCACAATCATGATTGCGATTGCAATGATGAAGGTAATGATGAGCGCTATTCCAGACATACGATTCTCCTTTAGTATATTTTAGGGGTAGTATATCATGTCTTTTATAGAAATGGTTTTATTTTTAGGCTCTGTTTTAGGCGTGTAGTGAATTGCTACCCAGCAACGGGAAATGGCAATGGTGGCTTATGGAATACTTCCGGATATGTGGAGCACTTGCCGATTGTCTGCATCTTGCCCAGCAACAATGTTTTCAGATCAAGACGGTTTAGACCGGGGTTCTCAGCCTCAAAGCCATTCCAGGCGAGGTAGTTGTCGAGGTATTTCGTCGAGACTCCCCTGAAGGGAGCCAGCAAGCCCTTCAGCCGGCTGTGCAGGTTGTTGATCTTCTGCAGAAGGAACATGGCAAGGGTTGAATACACCATAAAGACAACGCTTGATGATGGAACCGTTGTAGAGAAGACTACAATACTGAACTGCTTGGTAGTCTTCAGGTTACGGTCTGAAGATCTTTACCTTCTGCTCACGTTTGATTCGGTCACGACCATCCTGCAGACTTTCCAGTTCACCGGTAGCCCAAGCCTGGACAACCAAGTTGCCCAAGGCTGTTGCTTCCACTGGTCCTGCATAGACAGTAAGCCCAGTCTCACTAGCCGCCCACTGGTCAAGAATCTCGTTCTTACAGCCTCCACCAATTATGTGCAGAGCAGTAAATTTCTTCCCGATCACCGATTCCAGATCACTGATTGCCTTGGCATACGCCTTGGCAAGGCCGCGGTAGATGGCAACCATGTACTCCCCATTGCTGGAAGGCTTGGGAAGATCATGTTCCCTGCACCAGGCATCGATACGGTCAGTCATCAAATTGTCATAGGTGTTGGGCTTGAGAAAGCGGGCATCAGCCGGGTCGATGTATCCCCGGTAGGCTGCACACTGAAGTGTTTCCTCATCCAGCTCCTTCCAGTGAATCTCCTGACCTTCCCCTTCCCAGTATCTCACACACTCCTGCTGTATCC
>JAIMZO010000066.1 GCA_020054965.1 Spirochaeta sp.
GGGGCGACGGGTCTCACGGTCAATAATGATGTTTGCACTCAATACCGTGCCATACTGTGCGAACAGGTCACGAAGTTCCTCTTCGCTGGTGTTGTAACTCATGTTACCAACATAAATTTTCTTTGCCATTCAAAGCATCCTTTACAGGCCTTTAGCCTGTCTCAAAAAAGTATTTGCTCATTTTGGCGCAGTTTCGAACGTTTAACCTGTCTGCTGATGGAATTCAAATGAAGAACACGAACATAGAGAGGGTAAGGGACTAGCTGCAACGCAAAAAATCAAAGCAACTGCAGGCTAGCATGGCCAAGGCTGAATGTCAATCGAGGAGTCAATGCAATTGAACATTTTTTGCACATTTGTAAGAGAACATTCGTGCAATGGGTAAAAAGCCTCTGCTGAAAGTGCATTTTCCCCTGGTCAAGAGCGCACGCTGCTGTTAGGATGATCCCATGAAACAGATTGAAGTAGCCGCACTCGTCTTGATTGATGATAACCGGGTATTCGCTGCCCAACGGAAAAACCTTGGACCACTTGGAGGCATGTGGGAGTTTCCTGGAGGGAAATTGGAAGTAGGGGAGACTGGGCGGGAAGCGCTCGTGAGAGAGATTCAGGAGGAGCTTGGGGTCACTATTGAAATAGAAAACTACCTGCTGAGGGTGGAGCACCAATATCCAGGCTTTTTCATCATCATGCACGCCTATGTAGGACATATTCAAGAAGGTTCCATCCAGTTGCATGAACATCAGGCAAGCCGTTGGCTTAAGAAACATGAGTTATGGCAGATTGAATGGGCTGCGGCAGATATCCCCATCGTACAGAAAGTAGAGCAATTACTAGCATGACAAGTGTGCAGGATGAGCGGCTGCTGGCAAGCCTTGAGACAAGCTTTTTTGATGCACGCATTCCCTCTGCAATGAATCTGCGTCCTCATCTGGTGCTCAATGACCCTCCAAGGACGAAAGTAATGGAGACACTCGAGCGAGAGCTTGCTACCTGTACTTCATTTTCCTTCAGCGTGGCATTCATTACCAAAGGTGGGTTGGCCATGCTTTTGCAGCCACTCTACGAGGCACAGAGGAGGGGAGTGAAAGGGAAAATTCTCACCTCTGACTACCTTACCTTCACCGATCCTGATGCGCTTGCTTTTTTGCTTGAACACTTCCCATCCATAGAGCTCAGGGTATATACGGAAAAGGCATTTCACACCAAGGGTTATCTCTTCACACGCGAGGAAGATTATGCAACCTTGGTGGTAGGGAGCTCAAACCTGACCCATGAGGCGCTTGCCACCAATCAGGAGTGGAACTTGTTTTTGGTTAGCTCAGGTTCCGGTAGTCTGGTCCAAGAGACCCAGGAAACGTTTCAAGAGGCTTGGGACCAAGCTGCAGAGGTCAGCCCTGCATGGATTGCTCACTATCGTGAAGTGTATGCTGCTCTCCATACCCATAAACGATTTGAACCGCTGCCGCTTCCCTCCCTTCCCATGGCCCAGAGGCCGGAAAAAAGAGAGCATCTGGTGCTCAATGCCATGCAGGTACAGGCATTGGATGGTCTTGAGCGGCTCAGGGAACAAGGCAAGGACAAGGCGTTGTTGATATCGGCGACCGGTACAGGAAAGACCATCCTCCTGATCAAGGATGTGGAACGCCAACGCCCGAGGCGGTTTCTCTTCATCGTACATCGTCAGCAAATTGCTGAGGAGGCCCTTGCACGGTTCAAGGAACATCTCGGTGATGACTTGGAGTGTGGGCTTCTCTGCGGGGAAACAAAGGAAACAGACGCTCCCTACCTTTTTGCAACTGTCCAGACGCTGTCAAAGGACGAAGTGCTGTATACATTCCCAAAAACCTGGTTTGATTATCTGGTTATTGATGAAGTGCATCATGCAGGAGCTGAATCATACCAGAAAATCTTGAACCATTTCCAGCCAGCCTTTCTGCTGGGAATGACGGCAACGCCATACCGAAATGATGACAAGGACATCTTCCAGCGATTCGACTATGCTGTTGCCTGCGAGATTCAACTCAACCAAGCGCTGGATGCTGGTATGCTCTGTCCTTTTCATTACTATGGGGTAACTGAATTCTCCATCCAAGGTCATGAGGAGGTCCAGTACAAGGATTTTGCCCGTCTGGAGAAGGTTGAGCAGGTGAGGCATATCAACCAGATGCTCAACCGCTACAGTATCGGCAATAGGCGGGTACGTGGTCTGATTTTCTGCAGCCGGAACAAGGATGCCGCTTTTCTGGCACAGGCTTTGTCTGAACTGGGGAGAAAGGCGCTGGCCCTCTCTGGTTCAGATCCACAGGAAGCGAGGGAAGAGGCCTTTCTCCGATTGGAGATGGAGAGTGGCAAGGATGCACTGGAGTATCTGGTGACGGTGGATATTCTCAATGAAGGGGTCGATATTCCTTCCCTGAATCAGGTGGTAATGCTACGGCCAACGGAGTCGGCTATCATTTTTGTCCAGCAACTTGGAAGAGGACTTAGAAAGTACCCAGGGAAAGAGTTCCTAACCGTAATAGATTTTATTGGGAACCATGTCAACAATTACCTGATCCCCATGGCTCTCTTTGGGGACAGGACCTATCGCAAGGATACGCTGAGAAGACTATTAAGTGAAGGTTCTACCGCCTTAAGCGGTCCATCTACCATACAGTTTGATGCAGTGGCCAAAGGGAAGATCTTTGAGGCAATCAATCGTGTTTCCTTCAAGAACAAGACCTTGCTTGGGCAGGAGTATGCAAGCCTCAAGCAGAGGCTGGGAAGAACACCCAAACTCATTGATTTCATCACGATGGGCTCTCTCTCACCTGTTGTCATCCTGGAGTATGCAAGGACGTATATTCAGTTCAAGGAAAGGGTGGAGAAGCACTTCGTACACACACTTACCGACTTGCACCTGAAGAGCTTGTACTATCTTGGGAAGATACTGGCAAGAGGAGTGAGGATTCAGGAGACTTGCATGATCATAACCCTCCTGGAGCATGAAGGTGAGGTTGCATACCCCTCCATACCCAAGCTGATCCAGGAATCCTATGGATTTGTTCCGACAGACCAGTCAATCGAATCGGCGATCAGGATTCTATCAAACCAATTCTTCCAGGAAAAACACAAGGGTACTTTTGGGGCACTCTCCTATGTGACCTTGACGAAGACTGGGATGAGAAAGAGCCCGTCTTTTTCAGCATTATTGGAGAATGAGGAGTATAAGAGCGAACTATTGGATCTTCTGGAGGTCAGCAAGTACTCATATCTCAACGATTTTGCCGAGCGTCGAGGCTCACATGACCTGGTACTCTACCAGAAGTACACTCGACAGGAAGTATGTCGGCTTCTGGGTTGGGAGCGTGATGAGGCAAATACCATCTATGGGTACAAGGTTGATTACGAGCACCACCAGTGCCCGATCTTTGTTACCTACCACAAGGATTCTCAAGCCATTGATCCTGGTATCGATTACCGGGATCGGTTTCTCTCCCGTGAACAGTTTGTATGGGAAACCCGGAACAATGTACATCTCGGTTCTAGGGAAGCGCGGGCAATACGGGGAGAAATGGGGCCGATGGAGGTGTTGCTCTTTGTGCAGAAAAGCAATGATGAGGGGCGTTCATTCTACTACCTTGGACCTCTTTCCTTCCTCCGCAATGCACCCAGTTCAAAGACCAATGGAAAAGGAGATCACCTCCCAGTGGTGATGATGCGGTTCGCCCTTGCCCATCCTGTCCCCCCAAGTCTGTACAACTACATCCTGGAATTGGTGGACAGCTCATCCCAAACCACCGCGTAACGCACTTCCCCGCTTGTTTTCATGATGCTCATGGATAATACTGTTCTCATGGAACCAACGCTTGTACCTTCATTTGATGGATTCTTCATCTCATGCGTCCTGTACCGACCGGCTTCTCCTAGGGGGATTGTCCAGATCATCCATGGTGCAGCTGAGGTAAAGAGTCGCTATGAGCAAGTAGCTCTGTTTCTTCAGGACTCTGGCTACTGTGTTCTGGTGAGTGACCAGAGAGGACATGGGGATTCAGTTGATGCTCACTTTGTGAGGGGATATATGCCGAGTGTGGATGTTCTGGTGGAAGATCAACATATCATCACCCGTTTCCTGAAGGATCTCTATCCTGGTTTGCCGCTTTTCTTGCTTGGTCACTCGTTTGGCTCCATGATTGCAAGGCTCTACCTCGGTTCCTATGACCATGAGATTGCCGGCCTGATCATGACAGGTACCCCTTGCTATGTAAGGGGAATAGCACTGGGGAAAGCATTTGTCCGGTTTTTGATGTTGCTCCTCACTCCTCATGGTTATGGTATGATTGCTACCAAGCTTACCACTTCAGCCAGCCTGAAATGGGTTTGTTCCGATCCCGAGGTGGTCAAGGAGCGACTGCACGACCCGTACCGGAAAAACTTCAAATACCAACTGCAATCCATTTATACCATCTTTGATGCCTTGCAACGGCTTCATGACTGGCCATCCTATCACCCAACCAAGAGTGATCTTCCCATCCTCTCGATAACAGGAGGGGATGATCCAATCCCGGGAGGGGAGCGAGGCCTCTCTGATACCGAACGATCACTGAAGCGAATCGGGTATCATCGCTTCAGTTATACTGTCTATGAAGGAATGAGACATGAGGTTCTGATGGAGAGGGAGAAGGAGTTGGTCTTCAACCAGATAAAGGATTTTCTTTTCTCAGGAGCTGAACAGACTTGACGATTTCATTTCTTAGTATGATGGTAATAGGTGAGGGATGGTTTGTACCTCAATTGGTTTTTCGTTAAGAAAGGAGCAATTGACTATGAGAAAGCATGCACGGGAAACAATCAGAAGGCCCAAAGAGATTGAAACAAGCTATGATTGGGACCTTGATGAGAAAACAATGCCAAAGAAGATGGCACGAAAGCCCAAGGATGATGATCTTGACGAAGAGGATCTCTTGGAAAGCGAAGAGGAGGAGTTGTAGATATCCTCAATTGCTTGTTCAATTACACTCTTCCTCTCACCAGGAGGAGTGTTTTTCTAAAGAGGACAGAATGCTTCTGATACATGCAGGGAGCCTGCCAGGATTTGCACAGTTTTCCCCGGGCTGCGGTACAGTACCTGGCTTGAAGCATTGAGGAATTCGGTGGTGATGGTGTAGGTCCCTTCAGGTAGATCCACATATCCCACCCAGGCCTCGGAAGGGAGGAAGTGGGTACTTCGTACGTCAGCACTCTCTGTTGCATCTCGAGCGATATGGAAAATCATGCCAAGGAGCTCTTCTCCTGCTGTTACGTTGTTGTCCTGTGCTGCATACTCGTCATAAAGGGCAATTCCCACCGCCTTGGCCATCGCACGGGTTATTGCTTTCATTTTAATCAGCTCACTCTTCGTCCTGAAGGTATCGATGGCTATATTGCTGATCGACTCAATCCTCTGGAGTGGGATCATCGGTTGTCCCTCGATGGAGACCCTGACAGCCTGTACTTGCGAGGATCCCCCAACAAGTACGGGGTAGGCTATCTTTGCCCTATTGAATGAGGAAACATACACCCTCTCTACGCGTTCTTCCTTCAACGGGGATTGCCCACTGAAGGAGACCAGCTGGAGCCTCCCCTTGTCTTGGGGAAAAGGGTCTTCCTCGAGCTCCACCACCGAGGGGAGAGGGAACGGGTAGAGGGAGGGCTGGGAGGAGAAGGCATGCCGTACCTGGTCGATGGCATAGTGAAGGGAATTTTCTTCTCCTAGAGCCTGAGCCACCGAAGCACTCAGGTAATTGGAGAGCGCACTGGTGGAGAAGGCTGTTGCATGGGTTTGGACTGCCGGTGCCTCCAATCCTTCCTCTCTCGCATATGCTGTCATCTGCTGCTCATATTGCTCATACTTTTGCTTGAGGAATGTCTGTTTCTCTATGCTTCGATTGAGTTCCACCAATGCAGCTTCGGTTTCTCCGAGGTGCATATAGTTCAAGGCCTTGAATATATTGAGATACATGTCCTCATACGCTTCACCTTGGTAGGCTTTTGTGTTGTCATTGACGAGAAATGAGGCAATATTGCCTGAAACACTCTCCGTATAGGCTTCCCAGATGAGCCGCTCTGCTTCACTGAGATAGTTGTTGGAATCCGTATAGTGTTCACCCAGGCGCGAGAGGATCCCGAGGTCATAGTTGACAATGAGGGGTCCCTGTTTCTTGAGCAGGGAAGGGACTTCCAGAAGGAGGCTCTCATAAGCTCCCTGGTATTTGGCATCCTTGTAAAGCGACTGGGTAGCTGAGATGTCCATGAAGGAAGTACACCCGCTCATCAACATGATGAGCGCAAAAAGGAGGACGAAAAACAACCCGTTTGCTACACTTTTGCGGTATCTCATTACATCCTTCCTCTTCCTGTATGGGCACAATGTAGCATTGGCTTATACCTGGCGCAATAATGAATCGCTAAAAAAATGTAGAATGTATCATTTTTCATACCAATGATTCCTACCCAAGTGATGATGAGTCTGTTACACTGTTGCGTATACAGCAGCGGAATGTGAAGGAGATTTGTGATGAAACGCCTAACCCTCTATGGCTCCCTTGTCGTGCTGGTATCTACACTCTTGCTCTCATGTCAGTCTCCTGTGTCAGTCAGCCGTATAAGTGCTGATACCGATATTGACTTGAGTGGGAATTGGAACGACACCGATATTCGTATTGTGGCAGAGGCACTGGTTGAATCCAGTCTGTCCTCACCATGGATCACGCAGTACAAGATGGCCCATCCCGGGGACAATCCAGTGGTCATCGTAGGAACGTTCCTTAACCGCAGCAGTGAGCATATCGATACCTCGATTATTGCCAAACGGTATGAGATGGCTCTCGTCAATTCAGGAAAGGTCGATATGGTAGCTGACCAGAGCTTCCGTGCTTCCGTGAGAGAGGAGCGCGAGGAACAACAGTTCTTTGCGAGCGAGGAAACTGCCAAAGCACTGGGAAAGGAAATTGGGGCAGATTACCTGTTGCAGGGATCGGTGAGAACCAATCTTGACCAGAGTGGCGGCCAGATGGTGAGAACCTACTATGTTTCAGCTGAATTGATTGACATCGAGACCAATAGAAAAGTGTGGGTTGGAGAAGAGACAATCAAGAAGCTCATCAAGCAAAGCAAGTACAAGTTATAGGAGTGCACATGAGAAACTATCTTGTGGTACCTGTGTTGCTCTCTTTGGTGCTGGGAATTTCCTGTACCTCAATGGGATCCCCCAAGGTTCCCTCCTGGATCGACCACCCTTATGACAAAGCCTATGATGAAGATACCTACCTCTGTGCCGTTGGTTCTGGATCATCACGACAAAAGGCTGTTGATGCAGCACTTGCAAGCCTTTCCCAGGTCTTCAATGCCCAGGTTCACTCAGTTACTGAAGTCAGCAGTCTCTCTACCGCTGCAACCGATACACTGGGGAATGTGACGTTTACTGAATCCTCTGAGATGATGGATTTTGGCAGTGTCACCAGCGAGACTGACCAGATCATCGGCTCTGAAGTGGTCAATGTGTATACCGATGAACGGGGGAGGGTCCATGC
>JAIMZO010000067.1 GCA_020054965.1 Spirochaeta sp.
ATGATGAATTGTTTCCTATATACCCCAGTAGGATTCACTTCAGGAGGGAATGGCGGGGTGTTCTTGAATGGCATGATTACGTTGGTATAGTGGGGTTTATCCCACCCTTGCACACTCCACGCCCCAGGAACCCTGATAGGATCAAAGGTAAGGTCGCAATCCGGTTGGATTACCGCGTCCTCTAATTGAAGAGGCGTATCATAATACCTGAAGGACCACATGCCGTTAAGCATGACCTGGTAAGGGGATACAAGGCGATCCCATCCTTCAGGGCCCTCTTTTGCCCATCGAATTGCATCTTCTGCAGAGACAAACGCTGGTGGCAGGCTGTTGGCAGGAAGCCGATTAACTGAAGTGAGCGATGGCTGTTGCCAAGCTTTGTGGTGGAGAAACAACGTATCCATACGAACCTTCCTTTGTGTTATTTGACCGAACCGAGCACCCCTTCAACGAACCGTCTCTGCTGGGTAAAGAAGAGGATCAAGGTCGGCAGGGTCGTAATGGTGACAGAGAGCATCAGAATACCATAATCGGTAGTATACCCCGCAGTCAGGCCGGTGATCAGGAGAGGCATGGTCTGACTATCCTGACTTTGCATGATGATCAGAGGCCATAGGTAATTATTCCATGCATTCATGAATGTAACAATAGCAGACGGTACGGAACAATATCAGCTCCATCTATGCAAAATTGGAGGTGAAAGATCGCTTTGAGATCATACACTTGGCCAAGACCATTCACTATCACTAGACATTTTATCAAATTTGTCATCCTGCAGGCTCGTGCTTGTTCTCACAGTATGAGAAACTGAATGCAGAGAAGCCTACTATGAAACGTTCTCCTATATTATTACTTGCGCTTGTTGTGTCACTTGGACCGCTCTCCGCTCGGGAAAACAGCGTTGCAATCGGCGGACAACTGGGGTTCACCACCAGTGGGGTTGTTGCTGATGTAGGTCTGGGGAACCTCTATCTCCAGGCAGGCATCAACTATCCTCTTGGAATAACATACATTGCGTCCACCACCGACTCAAGTGAAAAATTCTTTGACATTTATACCTTCAACGCCGATATCAGCCAAGCATTCGCACTCAGCGATTCCTTCGACCTGAAAATCGGGGTGGGAACCACCGCCTTCACCAATTTCGGTCCGGTGTTGACCGGCTTTGCAGGCCCAGTCGTAAAGGGAGAGTACTGGATTCCTGACAAGAAGACAGGAATATTCCAGTGATGGCCTATGGAATAATTGAGGATGATGAGACATTCGACGGTGGCGTTTTGTTTGATCCCCTCTTCCCACTTGCAGGCTTGTTCGCCTCTACCGTCGGCGTGTTGTATGCATTCTAGAATTCTGTGCTGAACAGTATACAGGGAAAGGCTGGGCCTCTCTCTTTTTTTGGTTCCTTCCACCAGATTACCTGTACAACTTGTTTACATTGCAAGAAAAGAGCAAGAGAAAAACATCCTTTCTATATTAGTTTTTGTCGTTTTATTGCAGTAATATCAAAAACATGTTATAATGGCTTTATCCAATACAAGAATAGTTGCCATTTTATCGGAGCAATCATTCGACCACAGACCTTCTGTGTGCCTAGGGAATTCTTTACCTTTGGAATATCACCAGAAGAGAACCGTACAGGAAAAAGACCCATGCAATTTACCGATTCAGAACAGCAGATAGTAGACCGTTTCGACACTGATGTCAGCAGAGAACGCTGGCGTGACTGGAAATGGCAGCTCAAGCATTGCATCAAGGATGTTGCAACGTTTGAGAAACTGCTTGACTATACTTTCCCTGAAGCAAAACGAAAGGACATTGAGGCAACTATTGCAAAGTTTCCCATGGCCATCACACCCTACTATCTTTCACTCATTGATACCGACAATGTGGAGAACGATCCAATTTTCAAGCAGTCGTTCCCCGATGTCCGGGAGTTGGATATTGCAGACTATGACATGGAAGATCCCTTGCACGAGGATGCAGACAGCCCGGTTACCGGTATTACGCACCGTTATCCAGACCGTGTGCTCTTCTTGATCAGCAATACCTGTGCAATGTATTGCCGTCACTGCACCAGGAAAAGAAAGGTCGGCGATGTGGACAGCATCCCTGACCGCCAGCAGATCAAGGCTGGCCTCGATTACATCAGAAGCACCCCGCAGGTTCGCGATGTCCTGCTCAGTGGTGGAGACCCCTTGATGCTTTCTGATGAGTACCTTGAATGGATTATCTCAGAGTTGAGAGCGATTAAACATGTCGAGATCATCAGGATCGGGACCAGGATTCCTGTGGTACTTCCCTACCGGGTGAACGAGAAACTGGTGAATATGCTGAAGAAGTACCACCCCCTATGGATCAACACCCAGTTCAACCACCCGCGTGAACTTACCAAATCCTCGCGCAGGGCGGTGGAAATGCTCGCTGATGCAGGAATCCCCATGGGCAACCAGTCTGTCCTGCTTAATGACGTGAACGACTGTCCCAGAATCATGAAAAAACTCGTCCAGAAACTGACCTATAGCAGGGTAAGACCCTACTACCTCTACCAGTGTGACCTCTCTGAGGGACTCACCCACTTCAGGACCTCAGTCGGCAAGGGTATCGAGATCATGGAGAGCCTCAGGGGCCATACCAGTGGTTTCTGTGTACCCACGTATGTCATCGATGCACCAGGCGGTGGTGGAAAGATTCCCATCATGCCCAACTACATTCTCTCCTGGTCCACGAACAAGGTAATTCTTCGTAACTTCGAGGGTGTCATCACGACATACCGTGAGCCGGATAACTATTCCTCAGTTATGTGCGATCGTAATTGTGAAAAATGCACCCTTGAGTTGAAACTGGATGACAGTGATGAGTTCAAGGCACACGGTATTGAGAAGCTTTTGGCGGATTACGATGACAGTTACTCCCTGACTCCTGAGGGGCATGTATCGATAAGCGAGGCATATGCTGAAGCCAACAGTGTAGAGGAGCGCTAGGAATGGGTGATATGAACGACACCTTAGTGCATCTGGATGGGGCGCTTGTGCAGCATGGAAAGAGCAATGACCGGATCTACTTGATGGATTCGGGCACTGCTGATGTTTCGCTGCTGGTTCCCAAATTGGTGAAATTGGCAGGAGAAAACGGTTACGGAAAGATCTTTACCAAGATTCCCCGCTCTATCTCCGCGCCATTCCTGGACGCGGGATTCCTGATCGAGGCAACGGCAGAAAAGCTCTTTCACGGCGAGGAAGAAGGGCTCTTCCTGGGAAAGTTCCTTGACAGGAAGCGCCAGGAGGAGAAGCTCTGTTCTGCATATGATAGAGTGCTTGCATTGGCTCTCTCTGCTAAGCGAAGGAAACCAAGGCGGAAGTACTCTGTACGTCTATGCTCCAAAGAGGATGCTGCGTCAATGGCAACAATCTACGGCAAGGTCTTCGACTCCTACCCCTTTGCAATTGATGACCCTTCGTTCATCATGAAAACCATGGATGAGGGTACCATCTACGCTGGGATTGAGGAGGATGGCAATCTTGTTGCGCTGGCCTCAGGAGAGTGCAGCTTCAAGGAAGATGAACGTTTCTCTGAGATGACTGATTTTGCCACCCTACCCAACAAGCGTGGCAACGGGTATGCCCTCCACTTGCTTGCATTCCTGGAAGATGAGCTCAGGGAGAGAGGAATTCTTACTGCCTATACCATTGCAAGGGCTATCTCGCCTGGTATGAACATCACCTTCGCCAAGGCCGGCTACACCTATGGTGGCAGATTACACAACAATACCCATATTGCAGGAACTATCGAGAGTATGAATGTATGGTACAAGAGCTTGGCTTGACCAAAGATTGTACATAATTTTTCGCTTGTAACCATTGTTATCACTGTCTATGCAGCCATGGGTGGTCTCTGGTCTGTCACCCTCACCGACTTCATCCAGGTTTTCCTGATCGTTATCGGTATGGTAGTAGCCGTTCCTTATGCCCTCAAACTGGCCGGCGGCTGGGCAACAGTCAAACAAACAGTACCAACTGAGCATTTCAGCCTCACTGAAGGTATTGGAGGCTGGGGCCAGATTATTGGCTTTGTCATCATGTATGTAGCCACCTTCTCCGTCGGTCAGGAAGCTGTCTCCCGCTATTATGCAGCACGTGGCGGAAAAGCCGCTGTACAAGGCTCAATCATTGCAGCAATCGTTAATTTCCTCTTTGCCTTCATCCCGGTTATCCTTGGCCTGGCCATGCTCAGCTTGTTCAACCAGAACCTGCTCGATGGGAATGTGGTTGACGCACTATCTGGCAATAGCCGCTATGCACTTCCCGCATTGGCTGTGGCAACCATGCCTGCAGTAGTAACCGGTATTCTCTTTGCCGGCATCATCAGTGCGACGATGAGCTAGGCAGACAGTGATCTGCTTGGCGCAGGTTCCATCTTCGGCAGCGACCTATACAAGGTATTCATCCATAAGGGAGCCTCAAGTGCGCAGGTCATGCGGGTGACCAAGATCACCATGGTTGTCATTGCCCTCTTCAGTCTGGTCACGGCACTGGTAGCTGACAATATCCTCACGCTTCTCGCATTCTCCTTCACCCTGAGAGCAGCAGGTATCTTTTCCCCTATGTAAGGGGCCACTTCTGGAAAAAGTCCTCCAGTGCAGGCTCCACTGCCTCGATACTCAGTGGAAGTATCGTATTCTTCCTGATGGATACGGCTATCATCCCCTCCATCCCTGGCGTGAACAACATAATTCCCGGGCTGTTGGTGAGCCTGGTGGCTTTCCTGATCTTCAGCAAGGCATTCCCTCCAAAGAGTGAGTCATTCGACCTACTCTATGAAGAGGACTGATGCAATAACACAAAATCTCTCTTAGCCAATGAAGCCGTCGCAGTTGCGACGGCTTCTTATCTACACGCAGGCATTGTTGTTTCTACAGATTATGCCAATACTCCTTGGGAACGGGATTGGCACCTTCCCAGATAATCTGGCGGAAGTGGATCGGATCGGTATTCCCCTCTGTATTGATGAAAAGCACCTGGCTCTCCTCATCCAACCCCAGCGCGTCCTTCAGCTCTTTGAGTCCTGAATACTGCATGATGCAGGCAAAGGCACCAAGCGTCACAGCCCCACTCTCTCCACTGATGATGAGGGGATCGCCATTGAGCGGCGTTGCATACATTCTCATACCCTTTGCAGCTACATAATCTGGGACCTTGATGAATGCATCAGCATCCTCTTTGAGAATCTCCCATGCGATGGGACTCGGATCTCCACAGGCAAGCCCGGCCATGATGGTATCGAGTGCACCCCCAACAGAGTGAGGTTTCCCATCCCCGGCAAGCGCACTTTCATAGATACAGGCCGCTTTGTCCGGCTCAACTACGATACATTTCGGTGCATCCTGCCCAAAGAGCGCATGATAGAACCCAATTGCTGAGGCTGCCAAGGCACCAACACCTGCCTGTATGAAAAGATGGGTCGGCTTCACAATACCGACACCGGTGAACTGCTCCTGGGTTTCTGCAAGCAAGGTAAGATAACCCTGCATGATCCAGGTGGGGATTTCTGTATAGTTGTCCCAGCTTGTGTCACTGATAATGATCCAACCGTTCGCCTCTGCATCTGCAGCAACCTGTCGTACAGCGTCATCATAGTTGCCGTCCACGATCACGACCTTCGCTCCATTGCTCTTGATTGCATCAATGCGTCGTGTACTTGTTCCAGAGTGAACGTAGATGACACATTTGAAGCCCAGGCGTTTTGCCGCCCACGCAATTCCCCGTCCATGGTTCCCATCGGTTGCACTGGCAAAGGTAAGATCACCAACCTTATCCTTGACTTCCTGGCTGGCAAGATACTCAAAGGATGTGTCAGGGCCGGAGAGACCCAGCAATTTCTGGAGATATCGATACAGGGCAAAGGAACCTCCCAAGACCTTGAAACTGTTCAACTGCAAGCGACTTGACTCATCCTTGGTCCAGATACCGCCTACACCAAACATTGCTGCCAGATTGGGCAACCCCTGCAGTGGACTCATTCTGTAGCCAGGAATTTGTCGATGGAATCGGCGGGAACACTGGGCTTGTTTCATGGAAAAGAGTTCCTCAGCCAGGCGGGTGTTCTTCTGGTGGGGCTCACGAACAATGTACGATATTTCCTGATGTGTACCGGTCATATCATCCTCCAATATGTTAATTACTTATATACTTCAATTTTCTTCATTAAACTACTAATATCAGCAAATATTCAAGTACTCATTACCGATATGACCAATTAATCCCAAATACATCAAGTTCGTGATTGTTTCATCCTTGCATCCATGGCAAGACATCCTTGCTGGTTCGTTTCTTTGGAAGATTCTTGATGAAGGGATTGCTGAACAAATCATATGCACATTGTATGGACAGCCTAGCTGGTTCCACAAGGGTTTGCCCCTACTCTTTTATGCGATACGTTTCATCTGTAAGGAAATATCTGAGTTCACCATCAGATGCTTTTTCGCTGAGTACCACTTCCTTGTCATCGGTGAGGAATACTGCTTGTACGCCGTCAAGGCTGTTGATCAGGTCCATGCCCTTCTCATACCCCAACGCATAGACACTGGTGGAAAGTGCATCTGCCAGGAAAGAACTTTGGGTGATGATACTTACACTGGTGAAATCACTTTCTACAGGAAACCCGGTCGTGGTGTCCAGGATATGATGGTATATTTCCCCTTCAAGCTCGAGGAATCGCTCATATGGTCCACTGGTAACCAAGGAGGTATCATCGAGCTCCACAATCATCACATAGGCACCCCGGCCATCATCTGGGTCCTGAATCCCAATTCTCCAGAGGGATCCATCAACCTTCCTTCCCAGCGTCAGGACATTTCCCCCGAGATTCACGATTGCCTTATCAACTCCATGATCAAGAAGAATTTGCTTTACCTCATCAGCTGCATATCCTTTGGCGATACCTCCAAGGTCGAGCGCCATTCCCTCTACGGGCAGATATACTTCACGCGTTTCCGGCTCTAGGATGACTTTGGTGTAGTCAACCAAGGGAAGCAAGGCTGCAATCTCCTCATCGGGAGGTCTTCTCGCATTTTCCCCACCAATGTCCCAGGCTTGTACCAGAGGAGCAATGGTCGGGTCGAATGCCCCCTCACTCAGGCGGGCTATCTCAAGTGCTTTCCCTATTACTGCAAAGGTATCAGGAGAAACCTGTACGGCTTCCTTACCGGCATTGGCATTCACCAAGGCAATCTCACTGGAGTCTGTGTGAAGGCTCATATGGTTCTCTATCTCCCTGATCCGGTCAAAGGCAGCAGAGAACGCTTCCTCACTGGGGTGGTCGTAGATGGTAATCGTGCAGACGGTTCCCAGCATGAGAAAACTCTGCGACTCTGGTTCGGGCGCAGGTTTGTCGCAGGATACGAACAACAAAGAGATCCCTATAAGTAATATTGAGAGTAACGGTATTCGGTATTTCATATATAGCTAGGCATTATGATAAAAACAACAGGAAGTTGCAACGCCTCAGCACAACAAGCAACAGGACGTCATGTATAGAAAAAGACGACCTCAAGATTTCATTTAGCAATTACAGTGATCAGTTCAGCAGAGCGCTTTCATCCACCTGGGCATCAACGG